>JAAURB010000131.1 GCA_012033335.1 Oscillatoriales cyanobacterium RM2_1_1 | reverse complement strand
AATCACGTCTGATTGATCAACTCCCAAAACGATAGAAGCATTCAGGGCTTCTTGCTGCCTTAAATGCCGCAGTTGGTTCGGCGACATCAAATGGGCATGGGAACGACAGCCATCGGTCAGGAAGACAATTTGGACATCTGCCCCAGCCTGTTTTTTCGCAGGATTGTGCCGCCGCATCCCAGGGTTTCATCATCTTGATGGGGGGCAAAAATAATGGCCCGATGGGAAAGCTGGGCGGGACTCACTTCAATCCGATTGGCGTATAACCTACCCCGGTAGAACTGACGAGCTGGATTCTTGAGTCGCGACTGTTCCATAACCTCAAGCTAAAACTCCGACTAAAGGACTAAACTGAAGAGCTAAACCAGGTCTTGATAATGCTTCTGCAGACTATCAGCCACCCGATCCCAGGAGAACAGATCGATTACCCGTTGCCGTCCGATGAGACCCATGGAGCGCCGCAATTCGGGATTGGCTAAAAGCTTGAGGATGGCTTGAGCTAATTGATCAACCTGATCTGACTCAAACAATAGTCCGGTTTCCCCGGGTCGGATTACTGTTGTCATCCCCCCGACTCTAGCTCCGATGGTGGGAACTTCATTGGCCATGGCTTCCACCAGGCTCATGCCGAAGGCTTCACTTAGAGAGGGGTTAATTAGGATATCAGCATTTTGATAAAAAGGGGATAACTTTTGATACGGAACGGCCCCGACAAAATGTACCTGAGGTCTAAACTCCTGAGGGACGCGCTGCTTGAGCTGTTGCAGATAGCTACCATCCCCGTAGAACCGAGCCAAGGCTGCAACCTCAGGATCCTGACTCAATTGAACCAATAACTCTCTGCCCGGAACCGCTTCAGAGCCGACAATTTTCAGCTCAATGCCCGGGTATTGGGGGGCAATCTGACAGAAGGCTTCAATTAAAAGATGCACGCCTTTTTCGGGGGACACACGACCCACGTACAAAAGCTGGGGAGGGCGGTCAAATCGGGGGGAACTGGCAGGGGTGAACAGCACCGGATCAACTCCGTTATAAACGGTTTGACAGCGATCTGCAAATGCCGGAAAGCGATCGCGGATTTTCTGGGTGATGTAGTCGCTACAGCCAATCACCAAATCCGTGTGATGGAGACGGGAGGCAATTAGATCGGGATCGAGCTGGGTTAGCCATTCACAGTGCATGTGCAGCACCGTTTTGATCTGGGGATTCATGCGTTTGAGCGCCGGAACAAACTGAGAATAGTTGTGAACATGGGCAATATTACAATGTTGCTGGGATAAGTCCCGGGCAATCTGACCAATATAACCCCGACCATAGAAGGTTGAAGCAAAAATCGGACGTTGAGGATTGCTGATTCCCCAGCGATCCAGGACGCGCAACGGTCGGAGGACTTGATCCAACCGGCCTCGTACCCCTCGGTATTCAATGCCTTCATCCATCAAGGCGATCGCGGCAGGACTAGATGAACCCCGTTTCTGATTGCCATAGAAAACCACCTGATCTGCAGGAATCAGACGGCGACAAACCTGTTCGCTCCAGATGCCAATGGAACCCCGTTGCTTAACTGGGGCAGCAACTTCCCCAGGTTGACTAATCAGTGCAATTTTCATATTTCCTACTCTTAAACGCAAAAATTTATGAAGCCTGTTTCAGAACATTAGACATTGAGAGATGCCTAACGCTCTAGCTCTTGGTTACCAAGTAGGCGCTATAAACAATGCGCAACACGGTAGGTGTTACGCATTAAGTATTAAATTCTCAACCGCTCTTAAACGATGCCCTAGGGAATCTGCCTTAGCATGAAATGAGACGAAAACACGGATCCTTTGATCCAGCTAGCCTAGAGAGCAGTTCTCAATATAGCTGAATTTGTTATAGCATACAGTTCAACAGTTCTAGTAAAAAAATTGGCAACAGAACTAGGTTGTCAAAGACTCCCAAAAACTCTCCAGATTAAATTTTGATCAATCAAGATTATTTTGTTGAATTTGTCTCCGACCAAAGGACAATAGCTTTGTTAATCTTATTTCTCAAAGGAGTCGTCCATGACCATCTCGATGTATCAAGCCTCAGTCCCGCCCCTGGTGCGATCGCTCAATAACCTCGCAGCCATTTTAGAAAAGGGTGGGGCCCATGCCGAAGCTAGAAAGATTGATCCAACGGTTCTGCTCAACAGCCGTTTGTATCCTGATATGTTTCCCCTCACCCGGCAAGTTCAGATTGCTTCAGATATTTCTAGGCGGGGAGTTGCTCGATTGGCTGGCGCAGAAGCCCCTGGGATTGATGATAGCGAAACAACCTTTCCCGAACTGGTGGCTCGTTTGCAGAAGACAACCGGCTATCTGGAAACCTTTACCGCTGATCAGATTGATGGTTCAGAAGAGCGCAGCATTGCTCTGCCGGTGGGCAATGATACCATGCATTTTCAGGGGTTGCCCTATCTGAATTTCTTTATCCTTCCAAATGTCTATTTTCATGTGACGACGGCCTATGACATTCTCAGACATTGTGGGGTTGAGCTAGGCAAAATGGATTTTCTGGGAAAACCCTGAAGGGAATTGGATTGAGCCCCGATCTATCGAATAGTAATCCGAAATAATCAGGATTACTGATGCACTTTTGATTCAGTCTGGTGGCTAGAAACCCCCTTCTCTTTCCTGATTGTTATCTAAGTTATTCCCTGAATTCCAGCATTTTACTGGAATTCAGGGTTCTCAATCAATCCATCTATCTGCAATAGGCCAGATCATTTTGAAAGCCTTGGAGGATAAAACTTTCAAAATAATCAAAATTCATCAATCGACCCTGAATCTATCTTCTGTTGATCCGATCATCATTTTCTAAGGCTGGAATGGTTCTCTCCGCCACATCCGGATAAAGCCCAGCCCAATCCCCCACAGCCTCTGCTGAATCTTCCACCGCTCTCTTTACTGTCTCCAAGGGCTTGCCATCCGTTTCACGAGCTTCAGCATTCCATTCTCCCGTTGTTTTAGGGCGCTGAGAGTCATTATCATGAACCATTCCTCTAACCTCTTTCGTCATTTTTGGGTTTGAGGTCTCAGCGGTTACGCTCATCGGTAAGGCGGTCATCATTGTCATTCCCACCAGAATAAGCCCTAAGATCCACCGGGTTTGAACCCTGGTTAGAACCTGGGTCAAGGCTTTAGTCAATGAATTGTACCGAGCTACGAATACAGTAGTAATATTCATCATAATGTTGTTGAAAATCTCTTTTGTTCTGCAGGATTTGAACTCTGCAATTGAGCTAATTAACTCAGTTGCAGAGTTAGCATACTTCTTTGACCAATCATATTTCTGGAAAGTCATCAATTCATCCTTCGAGAGTCACAAATTCCGACCCAAAACCTCAAGATAAAATCTATCTTATAGCGATTTCTAATCACGTGAGGTACAGATTTGAGAGGTGGCGGCGCACCGCGCCGCCACCTCTCGTACTCCAGCAGCGTTGCAAACGCTGTATGAATATTTAATAATGTCTTTAGGCAGATGAAATATTGAATGCGCTTAAAGCAGGGGATTATTTTGAATGCTTAATACACAAAATACTTGACAAACGAAATACTGGACAATTGATTTGACAGCAGGAATGTTGTTGGGGTGGTCAGGCTGAATCTGGAATACAACATCACAATTCTCTTCTACTCGAATCTGCCCCTGTAGTGATAGTCTTTGTTAGTGCAACTGCAATCCAACCAGGTTTTCAGATACCCCTTGACAAGGCCCAATCTTATATCCAACGAGTCTATTTAACGAGGTAGATACTATGACTACAGAACAAGATCCGGTGAAACTCATGAAGCAGCAAGTTGGATTTGCTGCGGCTGATCGGGTACAATCCCATTCAATTGTCGGTTTAGGAACTGGATCAACCACCGTCCATGCCCTGTATCGTTTGGGAGAGCGTTTGCGTTCCGGGGAACTGGAAGATATCAAAGGGATCCCCACCTCATTTCAAGCATCAGTTTTGGCAAAAGAACTGGGAATTCCGCTGGTGACTCTTGATGATGTGGATCATATTGATATTGCTATTGATGGGGCCGATGAGGTTGATCCCCATAAGAATCTGATCAAAGGGGGCGGTGCGGCCCATACTCGGGAAAAGTTAGTGGACAGTCTAGCTGACCAGTTTATTGTGGTGGTTGATAGCTCCAAACTGGTGGATAGACTTGGATCAACCTTTTTGCTCCCAGTAGAAGTATTGCCTATTGCCATTACTCCCGTGATGGCGGCGATCAAAAAGCTTGGGGGTCAGCCTGAAATCCGCATGGGGGTAAAAAAAGCGGGGCCAGTTGTGACTGACCAGGGAAATCTGGTGATTGATGTCAAGTTTGACTCCATCAGCAACCCGGCGGAACTGGAGAAAACCCTGAATAATATTCCGGGGGTACTGGAAAATGGTTTATTCGTGGGGGTGGCTGACATTATTCTGGTGGGAGAAATCAAGGATGGTCAGCCGACGGTACGGGTGATTTCTTAACACCAAAATTCCCCGCTAGAATGAATTGGGGTGGGCAGTGCCCACCTTGAATGGTAGCTAAAATTTAGCTCAGTAAATTTAGCTCAGTTTTAGTCGGGAATTCTGGCCAGGTGGGACTATGGCCATATTTATAAAATCAAATATCTATAGCAACCCCATCTCGTTCATGAAAAAGATTAGAGAGGGGTTTGGGGACGCAGTCCCCAAGAAGGGGGCAACGCCCCCTTCACCTCCTCTTCACAAATCATTTGTGATGGCTATATAAAATCAAATATCTATAAAATCAAATGATGCAATACAGAAGATTTGGACGAACTGAACTTCCCATGCCTGTCTTCTCCTGCGGCGGAATGCGATATCAGTATAAATGGCAGGATATTCCAGCAGATCAGGTTCCCTTAGACAACCAAAAGAACCTGGAAGCGACCCTATTGCGATCGCTCGAATGCGGCATTAATCATATTGAAACGGCTCGGGGCTATGGTTCCTCTGAAATGCAATTGGGTAAGATTTTACCCCGACTGCCCCGAGAACAATTAATCATTCAAACTAAAGTTTCTCCTAAGCCTGATCCCCTGGAGTTCAAGTTAAAGTTTGACCAATCTCTGGCTTTTCTCCAACTGGATTACATTGATTTATTCTCCCTCCATGGAATTAATACCCTAGAATTATTGCAGGATGCTGTCCGTCCAGGGGGCTGTCTGGAGGTTGCCCGCAAGTTGCAAGCTGAAGGGAAAGTTCGGTTTATTGGGTTCTCGACCCATGGCCCCACAGAGGTGATTCTTAAAACCATTGAAACTAACCAGTTTGACTATGTCAATTTGCACTGGTACTACATCAATCAAACCAATTGGCCAGCTATTGAAGCGGCAAATCGTCATGATATGGGAGTGTTTATTATCAGTCCTTCTGACAAGGGTGGGAAGTTATATAACCCCCCAAAAAAGTTAGTTAAACTCTGTGAACCCCTCAGTCCCATTGTATTCAACGATCTATTCTGTCTCAGTCATCCTCAGGTTCATACCTTAAGCTTGGGGGCGGCTAAACCAACGGACTTTGATGAGCATTTGAAGACCCTGGAATTGCTGGATCAATATGATGAGATTTTGCCTGCCATTATCAGTCGTTTGGAGGGGGAAGCCATTAATTCTCTGGGGGAAGAATGGTATCAGAACTGGTCAACCGGTTTACCAACCATTGAAGAAACCCCTGGAAATGTTAATATTTCTACGATTCTCTGGCTCCGCAATTTAGCCCTGACCTACGACATGGTTGAATATGGCAAAATGCGCTACAACTTGTTGGGAAATGGAGGCCATTGGTTCCCTGGAAAAAATGCAGAGGAGGTTGAAAAATTAGACTTGAGCCAATGCTTAAAAAACAGTCCCTATGCCCAGAAAATCCCCCAATTGCTTCAGGAAGCCCATCAACTGTTAGGGGGAAAAACGGTTGAGCGATTGTCAGCAAGCTAGGCTTAGAGCGCTCATGAATCACCCCCTACTCAAGTTTGAAAACGAGCTATTACTTCGTCAGGCCCTAACCCACCGTTCCTATGTGAACGAAAACCCCTCAATGAAGGAAAAGGACAACGAACGGTTAGAGTTCTTAGGGGATGCGATTCTGAACTTCCTCAGTGGTCAATACCTCTATCGTCAGCAACCCCCCCTAGGAGAAGACGAAATGACCCGGCGGCGGGCAGCCTTGGTGGACGAAAAGCAACTGGCCCAATTTGCTGTGATTCTGGGTCTGAAAATGCGGCTAGGCAACGGGGTGATCCGGGAAGGCGGTTTTCAAAATGCCAATCTGCTGAGCAGTGCGTTTGAAGCGGTGATTGGGGCTTACTTTTTGGATAAAGGTTCAGACATTGAACAGGTTCGCCCCCATATTGAACAGTTGTTCAATGATGTACCTGAACAGATGATGATCTCCCGATCTAATGTGGACGTAAAAAATCGCTTTCAAGAATGGGTACAGGGGAATATCGGCCCGGTAACCCCCCGATACCAGGCTGAAAAAATTGGCGGCCCAGATCATGCCCCCCACTTCTGTGCTCAAGTTTTCGTCAACCAAGTGGAATACGGCAAAGGAGAAGGTCGTAGCAAAAAAGAGGCTGAGAAACAGGCCGCAGAAAACGCCCTAACTCGATTGCAGGAACAGGAAAAACTAGGAATTTGAATTTTTAGGGGTCTCTTGAGCAGGGTCAACCTTGAAGACGGCCTCTTCTACAGCCCCTGGTTCTCCAAGTTGCTTGGCTTCCCCATTGTTTACCGTTACGATTACCCCTCCTGCATTCCCGGCCCGAATCAGCAATTCGTTTTTGGCCTTCCAGGTACGTTGAGTTCCCCCGGGAAGAATCCCCTGGAATTCAGGCTTACCATCAATCTCAACCAGTACCCAGGACTCATCCTTGATCCTGACCCCTACCTGAACGTCTTGATTCTGCTGCTTCAGGGCAGTGGTTATGGCGGGTTGAGTGGCAGTTGCAGTGGGTTGAGGAGTTTGGGCGATTGGGATCGGGGTGCTTGAAGCTTGAACACCCTCAATCGTTTCCGGAGACTGAGAAAGTTGCTCAAGTTCCCCAGGGGTACGAATCAAATAGGCCAGGCCATTCACCGCAAAAATAATCAGCAGAATATAGGTCAGATAGAGGTGAGAGGGCCGCAATTGTGGTAGCGAAAGGGAGCGCCGTCTAGCCTTGAAGGAGGATTCTATCGGTTCAGGACAGAACAAACTGGCCAATTCTCGACCATTTAAGCCCAGGGCATCTCCATAACGGCGAATCAACCCCTGGGTATAGACGGCTTCGGGCAAATTTTCCAGGTTACCTTCCTCTAGGGCCTGCAATAAATTGGGTCGGATTCGGGTGTAGGCCGCCACCAGATCAATCGAAAAAGAATGATGTAGGCGAGTCTGACGAAGTTGCTGGCCAACTTCTGCCAACCGTTGCGATCGCTCCGTATCAAGGGGTATCGGATTTTGTAGGTGTTTGTGATGGAATCGAGGGAAAGATATGGCTTTCTTCATTCGCCTTACTCCTTGGTTGCTGCTGAATCCTCTGCTGAAGCAGAGGAGGATGGGAAACTTGAATTATTCAAGAAAAAAAGCTCGGAATCAGTTAATGGGCGAGACTCCCCCGCCGCTAGCCTGGGCTGTCCAGGGGAATGAAGCTGAATTGAGCCGATGGTAGTGCGATGCAGATGTATTACGGGATGACCTAGTTGTTCAGCAACCCGACGAATCTGGCGATTTCTACCTTCAACTAAGATCACTTCTAGTAAAGTTTGAGACTTGTTGTGGTGTTTCAACCGTTGTACTTTTGCCGGTAACGTTTGCTGCCCCGATAAATCAATCCCCTGTCGCCATTGCTGTAAAACAGCATCGGACGGATATCCCTGCACCCAAACCTGGTAAGTTTTAGGGACATGATATTTTGGATGAGTCAAACGATAGGTCATTTCTCCATCATTGGTCAGCAGTAGTGCCCCAGTTGAATTCGCATCAAGTCGCCCGATGGGATGAATCCCCTGACCGGATTGCAAGTGATGCGGTAGACAGTCCAATACTGTACGACGTTCCTGGGGTTCAGTGCAAGTTGAAATTACCCCCCTTGGCTTATTCAGAAGCAGATAAATCAGTTCAGGACGCTGGGCCGGTTTTAGAAGTTTACCATCAATTTCGATGCAATCAGAGGATAAATTGACCTTTTGCCCCAATTGCGCGACACCTCCATTAATCCGAATCCGCCCTGCTTGAATCATCTGTTCAGCTTGACGACGGGAAGCTACTCCCCATTGAGCTATGACCTTCTGAAGTCTTTCATCCATGGATTTTAGGAGCAAGAATAATGATCAAGGTGCATAAAGACTTAGATCAAACAGATCAAACCAATTAACTCAATAAACAAGACGAGAAACAGCTTTTAGAGGGAACGGACGAATACTAGAATATTACAACACTCAGCAACCCTACTGATGTCTTGGAACTAAATGCCCTGGAACTAAATGCCCTGAAACCAAATGTCTTGGAACTAAATGTCTTGAAACAAAGGTCAGATGGACAGATCAAGTAGATGCAGGAGACTGCCCCAATCTAGACAAAGATTTGAGGGTTTGGCGGCTCAATGAGGGGTTGTATTATTCTAAGCTTTGCTATTCTAATTTTTACTATGGATTTCGATCAATCTCAAGGAAATCAGTGGGTGAGTCGGATACTTTCCCAAGCGATTCAGTTCTGGCTGCGATCGCGGGTGGATCAAATCCAAGATTTGCGGGTAAATTTAAGCGGGAGTAACCGGGCTATTCTGTCTGGCTCCCTGCCCAAAGCCTCGGTCTTTGCCACCAAAGCAGCCTATCAAGGCATTCATCTGAGTCAAATTGAAGCGATCGGCTCAAACATTCGGCTCAATCTCAAGCAAGTTCTCCGAGGTCAACCGCTCCAGTTGGTTGAGAGATTTCCCATCGATTGCACTCTCTACCTATCCCCGGAAGACTTGAGCGCGTCCTCTAAGGCTCCAATCCTGATTCAGGGTCTACAGGACATTTGGCCCGCTCTGATTCAGGATTGGATTCAACCCTGAACCCAGCCCTGAATCCAGCATTGAACTTGTTGAGTTTAACGGTAACTGCAAATTCCCGAGTTCCTGACCAGGTACACCCGCTCAAAACCGCTAGATTGCAATTGATTGACGTAAAGTTGACAACCAGTCAGATCATCCTAGACGCACTTCTATCATTTCCTGAACAGTCAGGGCTCCCAATCCCATCACTCATCCCCCTATCCCTGGTGACTCATCTGGAAGTTGTCACTCCCCAACTCCTGCAACTCACTCATTTACAAATTCAAGCCCCGCTCCTGATCCCTGAAACTACCCTGGAGCAGTTTCAGATTGATCTGGGGTCAGACGTTAAAATTCAGCAACTCTATTTCAGTCCAGCAGGAATTTTTCTCCAGGGACAAATCTGGGTCAATCCCTAACGGATCAATCCCTCACTCAAATGCTTTTCAATCAGATTCGGAACGGTAGCTGGATTGACCTGGCTATAGCTCACCTTGTCTGGCATAAAAACAATATTAGGGCCAGCCTTACAGCGTTTCAGACATCCTGTGCCTTGAATCTTGACCTGATCTTGTAATCCCCGGTCGGTTAATGCTTCCTCGATCGCTGTATAGAGCCGATTGCCGCCCCGCTTCCGGCAGTCTGATTTCTGACAGATCAGAATTTTTGATTTTTTCGAGCCGGTTGCCGGGTTGGAGGCTGAGCTTGCGGATGAGCCTGTTGACACTAGGGGCGCTGAAATCCCTGTACAGTCAGAGGTTTGAGCCCGGGCAGGGGAATGGGGATCGGCAGAAAGCAACGTGATCAATTCAGCTTTGAGCTTGATTTTGCCAGCTTTCAAATCAACCTTGCGCCAACCGCTCACCTCTATCTGTTGGCCCGGAAACAATGACCGCTCGCAAATGGCTCGACATTCCTTAGAGAGCTTGATCAGATGAATACCATTGGCGGTCATCAGTTGCAAATACTTGGGCTTACATCCTTCAAAGAATATATGCACCACCTGACCTTCTAAACTGAACTCCGTAACCTGGGGCTCGAATTTTGACATTGCTTTAAACCGGTTGAATAAACTCTAATCAGTCAGACTGGAAACAATAAGTTTTAACTTCTAGATCAATCACGAGTTTGAATTACTCTGTTGCCAGCACCTTTCTAGATTTTGAAGTAATTCATGGCGCGGTGCCGTGTACTGTTTGACAACACTGAAGAATTGCATGGCTTCCTTCGGGGTACTAATCCGAACTCGCAAGGGCTGCCCCACTTCGCACCAACAGGGAATGTCAAGTTCTTGAAGGCGATAACAGATCAGCCAGCGATCGCCCCAATGAATGCCTAAAACGTCGGTGTCTTCGGGTTGAAGTTGAGATGGATTCATGATTTAGGAAATCAGATCTAGGTAATAAGAACTTTGATTACAACGTACAGCGCTTCTGACGCTGCTGGAGTACAGAAGGCAGTGGCGTGGCGTGCCACCCACTCTCATATCCGTACCTCATAACCTGAAAATCGCTACATAAAAATGCAACTTAATTACAATCAGCCATTATGCAATTGATTTTTTGTAACTAATCCTTACGGTTAATCCTTACAATTGCACCCTTATAGTTGAAGCTTGTAAGTAGCTAGGCACAATTAATTAGAAGATACATGTAGGGGGTTGAAGGGGGCAGTGCCCCCTTCCTGGGGCAAAG
>JAAURB010000130.1 GCA_012033335.1 Oscillatoriales cyanobacterium RM2_1_1 | reverse complement strand
AAGACGCTCTGTTATTCCAAATCCGTGGAAATGCTGAAGCACTCGATTCGGTTGCTACTTCATTACCTCAAATTCTGGGATGTCCCGATTCCGCAATGATTCATTGCATCATTCAGCAACGCCGAATGAGGTAGTGTACCATTCCTAAAAAATATGGTTGCCATTAAACTATCTGGTACAACCGATATGTTTTCCTGACCTCTACCCTTAGCTAGCTGACAAGCTTTTGGCAAGTCTTGTTAAGCTATCACAGTGGCTCTAGTGCAATATTTACTTTAAGTCCTGGGTCTCTCGATAAGATTTTGGTTGTCCTTACTCTATGCTTTCCTCTGAAACCGTTTTGTATTCGCGCTGGCTATTAGCCTTCTGGGGGACTCAAATGGCAGTTTATCAACGCCATTTGCTCCCTCAGACTGGGACAGTCTTGGTGGTCAGCAACCATCGCAGTTTTATGGATCCGATTTTATTGACGGCAGCGGTAAGCCGTCCAATTCGATTTGCCTGCCACCATTACATGGGACAGGTGCCCATTCTTAGGGAACTAGTGACTTCCCTGGGTGCATTTCCCCTAGAAGATCCCCTACATCGTCCTCAAGAATTTTTTAAACAAGCCACCACCTTGCTGGCAAACAATGAAATGGTGGGAATTTTCCCAGAAGGAGCTGCCCCGATGGTGAAAGCCACGGCACCCCAGGATGTTGGCAATTTTCAACGGGGGTTTGCCCATCTGGCCCTGCGGGCAGAGCTAGAAAACCTGGCAATTTTGCCCATGGCGATTCAGGCTACAGACGAACAACTGATTCAGTCTTTAGTTCCCCTGAGGGCTCTGAGCTGGTTTGACCCCTCAGAACCGCTATTCGATCAGCCTGGATGGCATCCCGTAGTCTTCTATCGTCAGGTTCAGGTACTTCTGGGTCGTCCCTATTGGATTACCCCAGAACTGAAACAGGCCTATCGGGGGAAGCAAGCTAGAGAAACAATCAACCAAGTGATTACCTATTGTCAACAAGAAATTAAAGACCTGCTTCATCAAGCCTGAATCCAATCTAATTTATACCGGGACTACCCCTCCAAGCTCAGGGTAAGTTCAGGATTAGGGGATTGATCAGCCGATTAACCCCAATGACATGCCTGTCAAAACAGGTAAATATCCAGGGGTTGACCTATGGCATCATACTCCACACAGTAACCATGGCGCTTAGCCCACAACACGGCAGACTGCTGCAAAATCGGATCTTGAAGCCAATGAATCGCTTCCTCTAGAGATTGGGGTGTGGTGGCAGAAATTTTACGAGAGGATTGACCGGGGGGCATAGGTTTAGCAATTCGGGAGATCGCCCCCTGCCATTTTTGCTGAAACGTCTGATCCACTGGAATGGGAGCCTGCTGACCAGTCTCGATAGGCTCCGGGTTAGCAGACTGGGCCGCCGGGAAGGGTTCAGATATGGGCTGGGAGGGGTCTACGGAGGATAGCATGGGAGGTTCTGAGGTGAATTCTGCAGGGGACACTGAAGTGAGTTCTGAACGGAGTTGCCATTGGTTGGGAGGCAGGCGGAGATCTGGAGGATCCGAGGCAATGATGGGTTCTTCTGGCTCATAGCAGAGGGCTGCCCTTTGACTCAAAAGTTCCTGCTGTTCAGTTGCGGGGATCGTAATGCCAGCTTCTAGCCGTTGTTGCACCGCCTTGAGATGGTGCTGACACAGACGGGCATAGGTCTCCCAATCAACCACCAAACGGTCAGGACGATTGACATAGTGCTTGAAGACTTCGCCAATCACCTCCTCTAGATGCAGGGTATGAAAACTGAGATGGGCAATATTCTGCCATTGTCTGGCCTTCCAGCGTAATAAGCCAGCATGGAGCTGCCCCTGTTGATTTAACCAGGGGCCTGCTGGGATCAGGTATTTGGGTCGTGGGGCAGGGGGACGAATCCCCAGGGCACTGTCATAAATCTTGCGATCAATCTTGCTCTGGTTGTCCATGGGGGGGGTCAACGTATACATGGCGCTTGATGTATTATTCTACCTATAAACCTGCTGATATCACAATCATAGTGCAATTTATAGCGTAACTCAGCAAATTTAGATAACGTCTGACGCTAGATATAGAGCTGATCCTCAATACTTCCGCTCCTGGGGCTGGAAGCAGGTAATTTTCACTGGACGATAGGACAGATCAATTCCGGCGGGGGAGTAATAGGCCAGGGTATGCTTGAGGAAGTTGGGATCATCCCGCTGGGAAAAATCTTCCCGACTATGGGCCCCGCGACTTTCCCGCCGATTCAAGGCCGAGGTAAGAATCATCTGACCGACAATCATTAAACTCCGCAATTCCAGGGCCTCAATTATTTCAGTGTTCCAGAGGGTTCCCCGGTCATCGAGATAGATTTGCTGGTATTGCTCCTGGAGCTGGTGAATTTTATCGAGCCCTGACTGCATGATGGCTTCTGTCCGAAATACCCCGCAATGGCTGGTCATCACATCCTGAAAGTCCTGGCGCACCTGCTGAATCCGTAATCCCCCCGAGCGACCCAATAACGCCTGAATCTGATTCCGGGCTTCCTGAAGATAGGATTGTTCATTGACCTCGGGTAACTTTCGTCCCTGAACAAATTGGGCGATCGCTGCTCCGGTTCGGCGACCATAAACCACACATTCCAGCAAGGAGTTGCTCCCCAGGCGATTCGCCCCATGAACTGAAACACAGGCGGCTTCCCCCGCCGCAAATAAACCATCCACCAGATTATCCTGGGGGGAAATGGGATCACTGGGGTCAAACTGAAAATTCCCCGCTAGGGCTGAACTAATAATCACCTGTCCCTCAACATTGGTGGGAATTCCCCCCATGGAATAGTGGACAGTGGGTCGCACTGGCATGGGATGTTCCGCCGCATCAATTCCCACCAACCGATGGGCTTCCTCCCAGCAAAATGGAATCCGGCTCATGATTTTTTCTCGACCCAGGTGTCGCAGATCCAGATAGATAAATGGCCCCCCTACCCTACCATCAGGATGAATCCCCCGGCCTGCCCGAATTTCCAGGGTAATGGCCCGGGAGGTAATATCCCGGGGAGCCAGCTCCATCCGACTAGGGGCATAGTTGGCCATGAAGCGATCGCCCTGACTGTTGATCAGGTAAGCCCCCTCCCCCCGAACGGCTTCAGAAATCAACACCCCCACC
Organism: Oscillatoriales cyanobacterium RM2_1_1; assembly: GCA_012033335.1. GTDB lineage: Bacteria > Cyanobacteriota > Cyanobacteriia > Cyanobacteriales > Microcoleaceae > JBHJGO01. Next base: position 7,585 of record JAAURB010000130.1, on the reverse strand, counting down.
GGGTAAAGCCCCGTGGGATGAAACTGGACAAACTCCATGTCCTGAAGCGGAATCCCAGCCAAGGCGGCCATGGCTAAACCGTCCCCGGTGGAGGCAAAGTCGTTGGAGGTGGTGTTGAAGGCTCTGCCGTAGCCCCCTGTGGCAAACATCACCGCCTTAGCCCGGACGACTTCTAAATGGCCATCATGGACATGGTACATGACAATTCCTTTAGCCTGTTCCTCCTCTAGAATCAGCCGCATCACGTACCATTCATCGTAGATTCGCACCCCATAGCGCCGTAAGTTATTCACCAGTTCATGGAGGATTGCATGGCCTGTTTTATCCGCTGCATAACAGGTGCGATTATGGGAGTGACCCCCAAAAGCCCGTTGAGCAATCCGACCATCCGGTAAGCGGGAGAATAAGACCCCCATGTGTTCCAGGTCAATAATCACCTCCGGGGCTTCCTGGGTGAGAATTTCTACTGCATCCTGGTCGGCTAGATAATCAGACCCTTTGACCGTATCAAAAGCGTGGGCCCGCCAGTCATCTGCCGGATCGACATTTTTCAAGCTGGCAGCAATCCCCCCCTGGGCCGCCACAGAATGAGAACGAATCGGATGGGTTTTTGCCACCAGGGCAATATTCAAATGGGGAGCCTTGCGAGCAACTTCTAATGCAGCGCGGCTACCGGCTAACCCTCCGCCGATAATGATGACATCATGTTCTAGCATGGCTTCCTCAGTGTGTTGGAGTTCTCCTGTGATCTTTACTAAATATGACGCAAAAAACTTCCCCGGCAAAACTGGGAAAGTTGTTAATCAGGTTCCGGGAAACAATGCCTCTGTCCCAAAAGATCCAGGAGCGAATCCTTTGTCGTTTTAGTTGGCCGTTTTAGCTCATTGTTTGAGCCGCTTGCTGAGCGATAATTTGCCCATAGTCTTCTTCGGTGTCTTCTGCTGGAACAAACTCAACATGGTTCAGCAGGGTCGTGACAAAGGCAAATAATAGAAAGGGCAGGGATAGCACTACAATTAGGCCAACGGTGGCTAGGGCAAAAATCTGCCGAGAGCTACTCCAAAGGGCTAAAGCGGAGGCCAAGGCAACAAAAATCACGATCAACCAGACCATGATTTGACCATAGATATCTCCAAATGTGAGGGTGCAATTCATTTGATACTTTTGTAGCTTATCCATATTTAGATCTCTCGCAACGTTAATCTTAAATTTGCTATAAGTTTCTACATTAACGGCTAGGGTTAGTTTTCGGAAAGAATCTCAACACTTTAATATTTCTTGTTACCAAACTTAATATTGCAGCGTTTCTGACGCTATTGGAGTCCGGTAGCTTGCCTGCTGGGAAACAGCCACGACGACTGTTCTATAGTCTTACCCATCATCCTCGATATCAACACACTCAAGCCGGGAGCCTCACTGTAAAGCTAGTCTGGCCGCTTTGACTGCCAACCTGAATGGAGCCACCAAGCTGCTCTACCAATTTTTCGACTAGAGCCAATCCTAAGCCTGTACCCCCCTGTTTCCAGGGATCAGCATTGGGAACCCGGTAAAACTTTTCAAAGATTCGAGGCAGTTCAGTTGGGGGGATTTCGGCGGAGTTGGAGACTTTGAATTGAATCCATGGGCCCAATTCCAGGCCCAATTCCAGGCCCGATTCGGTAACAGAGGACTTACCGGTTTGATCCGTCAATCGGGGATGGACAATGGCTGTTCCTAGCTCAATTTCCAGGGTGATTTCGCCGCCCTCGGGGCTGTATTTACAGGCATTATTCAATAACTCAGCCAATACCCGATCTAGACTGGCTGGATTAGTCCGAATTTGCGGTAAAGTATCTGGGGTCTTGAGGGTGAGTACTTGCTGACGCTCCTGGGTTCGAGAATAAAATGGGGTTATCCGGGTGGGGAGCCACTGTTCCAAGTTCAGGGTTTCCAGGGAAATCGGGGCCGTGGACGCTTCCAATTTTTGCAGATCCAGCAGATCATTGATTAAGTTAGTTTCCCGATTGCACTCTGACTCAAGAATGGCCACATATTTTTGGGAGCGATCGCTGTTGGGGACGACCTTGAGCATGTGAATCGCCATTTTCATATTGGACAGGGGAGTCCTCAATTCATGGGAAACAGTACTGAGAAATTCATCCTTGAGAATATTAAGCTGTTGCAATTCCCTGACTTTCTGGCGCAGTTCTGCGGTGCGATCTTGAACTTGTTGCTCCAGATCTGTATTCAAATCCTTCACCTGACGATAGAGCTGCACTTGCTGAATGGCGATCGCCAGTTGGGTCGCTAGTTGTTGGAGCAGGGTTGTTTCTGCAGGCTGCCAGTGCCGAGAACCGGAACATTGATGCACTGCCAGGATACCCCAGAGCTGATCGTCTTCGAACAGGGGCACGATTAAACAGGCTTTGATTTGTTCGGTTTCCAAATAGGCTCTTTCGTCAGGATTTTTAACTTTATTGATTGTGGTTACAGCCAAAACCGATTCAAATTCCAGGGTGTGAAGATAGGATTGAGTTACGGCTTGGGATAGGGTTGGGTGGGAGAGCGATCGCCATCCTAGACCGATGGCTTCAGCGACTTTTTCTCCGGTTTGCTCCGGGGTAAGGTGATACAGCACAACCCGATCCGCCTCTAGAACCTGCTGAACTTCAATCACGGTGGTGTCAAGGATTTCATCCAAGTTAAGGGATTGGTGAATCTGGAGAGAAATTTTGGTCAGGAGCCGCTCCCGTTGTAACTGTTCATAGAGCTTAGCCGTGCGTTCTTGTACCTGTTGCTCGAGCTGGGTAGCCCGACTTTCTAGAAGTTCGACTTTTTCAGTTTGCAGCTCTTCTACGGATTGTTGTAGCTTCCGCACCACCCGAAACATTTCGGTGGGATCGAGCATTCGTAGCAAGCCAATTTGGGTGATAATCCCTAGCAGTTCCCCGGAGTCACCACAGACAATCACCCGCTGCATCTGACGCTTTTGCATTTCCTGGTGAGCATACCAGAGGGAATCGCTGGGCTTGAGGGAAAACAGGTCACTGGTCATGATGGCAGCTGGAATTTGAGCCAGATCAAGCTGTAAATATTGAGCCTGTACCACATCTTGAGCCGTGATGATCCCAACTGGGGTCAAAGCATCAGAACCCTGAGGGGAACTCTTGATGGGGGGGGGCTGATGAATCACGATGGAACTGGTTTGATGTACCGCCATCATTTGAGCAATTCTTAAAATTGAGGTGGTGGCGGAGGCGGTGACCACTCGAGTTACCATTTCGTCTCCGACCCGTCTGAGGCGGAGGATATTGGCAGGCTGGAGCACTTTGCGAATGCGCTCGGGGGTAATCGCCCCCACCAGATGTCCCTGGTGATTGAGAACGGGCAGGTGGCTGAGTTTTTGGTGCCGCCGAAAGAGGGATAGGGCCGTGAAAATATCCAGATCCTCTGACTCGATCAAGCTCGCCGGGGAGGGAGACATCACGTCCCCGACTCGAGTTCTGCACCAGCGATCATCATTAGACTGTTCTAGGATGCCGCGAGCAATCAATTGGACGACATCTCGTTCTGTAATCACCCCCTGTAAGGTCAGGCAGTTGGCTTGGATTCCCGGGTGCTCTGAATCAAGGGATTGGGGCTCAGAGGAATCAGAACTCACCACAAATACACAACTGCTATGGGTTTGTCCAGCCGTTCCAGGATGGGTGTTATTGTCCAAGCCCTGGGAAGTTGGGGGAGACAGGAGACAATAACTATGGGACTGACCCATGACTTCAATCACTTCCAGCAAAGAAGTGTCCAGGATTGCAGTCAGGGGATGGCGATCAATGGCTTGTTTCAAGGCTGATGAATACTGAGGCGTTTGATCAGAAAGCATAGCAAATTCAGAACGCTGTAGACTCAACTAAAAGGTAGACGAGAGCAACATCGGTTCTTGATTACTTCCTATAATAAAGTCTATCTTCTCTATTCGTCTGCTTCTTTCATGAGTCAGTCTTCCAACCTGGAACAAAATCTGGAACAAATTGCGGCTCAGCTCGAGAGCGATAGTGCCCGCGATCGCATGTTAGCCCTGGTTGCTTTACGGGATGTGCCTGCCGCTGATGCCGTGCCATTGGTTAAAAAGGTTCTCTACGATACGAATGGGCCAATTCGCTCTATGGCTATTTTTGCCCTGGGGATCAAGCCCACGGATGAATCCTATCCGATTTTAATCCAACTGCTGGAAATGGATCCAGACTACGGCATCCGAGCCGATGCGGCAGGGGCGCTAGGATACCTGGAAGACAATCGGGCCTTTGAGCCTCTGGTTCGAGCTTTCTATGAAGATACTGATTGGTTAGTCCGATTTAGTGCGGCGGTGGCCTTGGGAAATCTGAAAGACATTCGGGCCCATCAGGTCTTGATCAAGGCCCTGGAAAGTCCTGAGGTTGTAGTCCAGCAGGGGGCGATCGCGGCGCTGGGGGAAATCCGGGATATGGGGGCTCTGGATCGGATTCTAGAATTTGCTCAGGCAGAGGAATGGCTGATTCGTCTGAGTTTAGCCAATGCCCTGGGAAATCTTCCGAGTGCTAAAAGCAAAGCCGCGTTGAATTATCTGGCCAAGGATAATAACTGGCAAGTTGTTCAGGCCGCCGAACGTTCCCTGGAGCGATTGGCCCAATAGATCCCAGGAGAAACTAACCGAATGAGACATGAACTAAATGAGAGATGATCAAAGTTCAAAAGATTTGACTCCCAAGCCCAACTGGTTGAACCGTTGGGGATTTACCCTTGAGGGCTGGAAAACCGGACAGCGGGGGGAATACCTGGTTTTGCTTCAGGGATTGCTGTTGCTTGGGTTTATATTGTTGCCTGTGGTTCCCGTAGCTGGAGTTACGTCCTCAGGATTCTGGCAGATCGTTACGGCAATCGTCGCAGCCGGTCTGGGATTGATGGCAGTTGTGTTGGTTGCCAAAGGGCTGATCGATCTGGGTCAGAATTTGACCCCGTTGCCCTATCCCAAACTCGAGGAAACCTGGTGCAAACTGGAGTCTATGGAATTGTGCGTCATCCGCTTTATAGCGGGCTAATTTTGGCGGCCCTGGGATGGGCAATTTTTCAATTCAGTCTCTTCCACTTGATCGGGACAGCAGTCCTATTTAGCTTCTTTGATTTCAAAGCTCGACGGGAAGAAACCTGGTTGAATGAAAAATATCCCGGCTATGGGGATTATCAACACCGCGTCAAAAAGCTGCTGCCGGGCCTGTATTAACGGCTGAGCTGAAAACCCATCAGTTGACCAGGTTAAGTCTAGAAATTCTAAAAATTCTAGACGTTATTTTCCCATCCCCAGTTGCTGAGCTTTCTGATAAACTTTCCCTTCCGTGAGCAAAGACGGTGCGATCACCACCTCCACCTGTTGCATCTCTCGAATCGTTTTAGCGCCGAGAGTTCCCATGCTAGTTTTCAGCGCCCCCAATAAATTGTGAGTCCCATCATCAAGCAAGGCTGGGCCCCGGAGAATTTGTTCTAAGGTTCCCGTTGACCCCACACTAATTCGAGTGCCTCGGGGCAATACCGGGCTAGGGGTTGCCATTCCCCAATGAAATCCCTGTCCAGGAGCTTCCTGGGCCCTGGCAATCGGGGAACCAATCATCACCCCATCGGCTCCACAGGCAATACATTTACAAATATCTCCCCCCGTAATCAATCCCCCATCAGCAATCACCGGCACGTAACGGCCTGTGGCTTGATAGTAATCTTCCCGAGCCGCCGCACAGTCTGCCACCGCTGTTGCCTGGGGTACACCAACTCCTAAAACCCCCCGGGAGGTGCAAGCTGCCCCAGGGCCAATTCCCACCAGTACCCCCGCCGCTCCAGCTTTCATCAGGTTCAATGTCACTTCATAGGTGACACAATTCCCCAGGATTACCGGGATTGGCATTTCCTGGCAAAACCGACTCAAGTCCAGGGGCATGACGGATTCCGGAGAGAGAAAGGCCGTTGAAACAACCGTTGCCTGGACAAAGAATAAATCTGCTCCTGCTTCCGCCACCACCTGTCCATACTTGATCGCTCCTGCTGGGGTAGCACTGACCGCTGCGATTCCTCCCTGGGTTTTGATCTCTTGAATTCGTTGTTTGATCAAATCAGGCTGCACCGGCTCAGCATAGAGCTTTTGCATCAGGGCAACAAACTCTGTCTTGCCGACTGCAGCAATTTGCTTAAGGATTGGCCCACTATCAGCATAGCGGGTTTGAATACCTTCCAGGTTCAGTACCCCCAGGGCTCCCATTTGAGAGAGCAACACGGCCATCCGGGTATCAACAACTCCATCCATGGCGCTGGCAATGATCGGAATGTCCCGTTGAATACCCCCTAGAGTCCAACTGGTATCGGCCAGACTAGGGTCAAGGGTGCGGAGCCCAGGAACTAAGGCAATTTCATCAATACCGTAAGCTCTGCGGGCTGTCTTGCCCCGTCCAATTACAATATCCACTTTATTAACAGTTCTCAATTAACAGTTCCCAGAACTTTACCGTGACTACATGCTCTATAACCATTCGCAAGTGATAATTCACAGGTGGCCCGTGAAAGTTATCCGGTTATGTGTTCATCTATTTTATTTCAAATTCCTGTCAAATGACATTGACTGCCCCGTTTCTTTCACAAAGGCAGTCAATTCGGATAAAATACCTGACTCAAACAACCCTCTTTAGACCTTGCTCTTCAGAGCTTGAATAAAATTACAACTGATTGAGCGATTTATTTGAGGGGACTGTGGTCTGCCAATAATTTTCTAACCGAGCTTCTTCAACTTTGGAGAGGATTCTGCCCGCTTCGTGATTGTCTCGGATGGTTTTAGCCAGGGTAAAAGAAGAACCAACGGAAAAAGTTAGTCCCATACCCATAAATGCCTTAACCCAGATATCTACAGGAAGGTACAAAACCCCCATTGTCGTGGTCGAAATCGCCAGAATAAATGAAGCCCAACATTGAACTATCCAGGCGTTTGTGTCTTTTTGCTGCAGTTTATTGGATGACATATTGATGATTTCCTTTTAAATGATGGGGTTGTTTAGCACAATCTGAGTCGTTATAGGTGCGATCGCATCTGAGCCCATAGTATTTCAGGGGTTTGGGTTTGGTTTGGCTTGCAGACACTTTTGGAATTGCATCTGAATCCCGTGGCTTTTTGCAGTGAGAATGGGGAAGACAGCCCCGAAATCCTAGAAGCATAGTGGACAGTTGCAAAATTGGCACAATGCTTTGGAGGGATGAAGCAATATATAGTGCCTAATCCAATAGACGTAGGTTTGCTCAGTTTGATAGGAATAATGTTTAAGCCGAATCGCATCGCGAACCTGATCCAGCAGCTTTTTCGGGCGTTGTTCCATTGCGGGATAGACGGAAAGTTTCAAGGTAGTGCTCCAATAAATCGATGCTAAGCCGAATATTGCTATGTTTCAGCGGAGAATATCCGGAAAATTTCAGGATAACCCTCAAATTTAGGAGGTATATCCAGAAAGTTTCAGTATACTTGCACTAAGTAGCTAGGCACAATTAATTAGAAGATACATGTAGGGGGGTTGAAGGGGGCAGTGCCCCCTTCCTGCAAGCC
>JAAURB010000129.1 GCA_012033335.1 Oscillatoriales cyanobacterium RM2_1_1 | reverse complement strand
GGTCTGGGGCTTTGCCCCAGGAAGGGGGCATCGCCCCCTTCAACCCCCTACATGTATCTTCTGATTAATTGTGCCTAGCTACTTACAACTTTTCAGGGATTTAATCAAGAACCTGATTTTCCCAGGCGAGGAATCCTCGCCTGGGGTGAATAGATTTAGTCTGGTTTGGGCCTTAAACTTCCTGAACTTGAGGTTTCAGTTGAGGTTTTAGCCGGAGACTTCTACAGGATTTCAGCACCCTGGAGCTTTGCATTCCTGGAAAAAGTCAGAAAAGTTCAGGTTAGACTAGGGAAAAGCTAATGAATTGGATGCATTTATATATGTCCTGTGTATGTCATGAATTTTGAGGAAGCCCTTGCCATTGTTGATCAAGTTATTTTTGAGAGAACTGGCAGACATCTGAGTGATGCACAACGGGCAGTCATTCAGGGAACCTGGCATCGTCAAAAATACCATGAGATCGCTTTAGACTATCGTTGTACCCCAGAGTACCTGAAACAGGATGTGGGCCCTAAGCTCTGGCGATCGCTCTCTGATGAGTTTGGAGAGCGGGTCAGTAAAACCAATCTTCGAGCCGTTCTAGAACGCTATGTGAAGTCACCTGCCATGGCTCTTCCTGGGTCTGGGGTTTCCCCGGTCGATCCCATCATGAGACCGGAGAGCAATGGCTCTTTGACCCCAGTATTTGTCCGTGGCTTGAATTCCCAGGATGTCCCCCCACTCTCCCAAACCAGAACAGATTGGGGAGAGGCTAGTAACCTATCGGGATTTTGTGGGCGATCCCAGGAATTGACCCAGCTCAAACAATGGATTTTACAGGAACACTGCCAGGTAATTGCCCTTTTGGGCATGGGAGGCATCGGCAAAACATCCCTATCCGTAGAGTTTGCCCATCAAGTGGAGCCTGAGTTTGACCATGTGATCTGGCGATCCCTGCGAAATGCTCCGCCCCTGGGGGATCTCCTGAAAGAAATTATGCAGTTTCTGGCCTATGATCAGGAGATTTTGATTCCTGATGATCTGTATCGGCAGATTGTCCTGTTGGTGGACATCCTGAAAGCTTCCCGATGTCTGGTGATCCTGGATAATGCTGAGTCTATCCTCCAGGAAGGGGATCGGGTCGGGCGCTATGTTTCTGGATGTGAGGAGTATGGCGAACTCTTCCGCCGACTGGGAGAAACTCGCCATCGCAGTTGTCTACTGATCACCAGTCGCGAGAAACCCCGAGAAATCGCCGCCCTTGAGGGTAAAGCATTTAAGGTGCGATCGCTGCCCATGCCGGGGCTCGATCCGGAGGACTGTCAAGCTTTGATTCGGCTGAAGGGGATCTCAGGCTCCCCAGAGCAATGGCAGACCTTGATTGATAAATATGCCGGGAATCCCTTGGCTCTAAAAATTGTTACCACCACCGTTGAAGATCTATTCGGGGGCAATCTCTCCGAGTTCCTGGATCAGATTCAACAGGGAACGGCCATTTTTGGGGACATTCGAGACCTACTCGAACAGCAACTTGGGCGACTTTCAGAGTTTGAGCAGGAAATCATGTACTGGCTGGCAATCAATCGCGAGGCGATTTCCCTAACGGAGCTGCGCCAAGATATTTTATCCCCAGCTTCCCCGACAGAATTGATTGAATCCTTAGAATCCCTACGTCGGCGATCGCTAATTGAGAAAAATTTCGGAGGCTTCACCCAGCAACCGGTGGTGATGGAGTATATGGTGGAGCGATTTATCGAGACCCTGTTCAATGAAATCCAAACGGAGCAACTCGTTGCCCTCAACCGCTACGCCATCATCAAGTCCCAGGCTAAAGATTATGTCCGGGAGAGTCAAATGCGGGTGATCCTGCAACCGATGGTTCAGCGACTCATCAATCGTTATTGCCTGCGCAAGGAACTAGCTACCAAATTTCAGCAATTGCTTGACCACTTGAGAACCCCTAATCGGTTTGGCAATTCTGGCTATGCTGGAGGAAACCTGATTAATCTCTGTCAGGCCCTCGATCTTGACCTAGCGGACTATGACTTTTCCAGTCTGACCATCTGGCAAGCCTATTTGCAGGATGCCAATCTTCAGGGGGTAAATTTTGCCGGAGCGGACTTATCGCGAACCATTTTTGCTAAAACCCTGGGCAGTTCCCTGGCGGTTGCCCTAGGGCCCCAGAATTTACTGGCTACAGGGGATGCCGATGGTAAGATTTTGCTCTGGAGTGTAACAGCCGGCCAACAACTTCTGATCTGCCAGGGCAAGCTGGGCCAAGTGCAATCGGTTGTGTTTAATCAAGAGGGGACGCTCCTAGCCAGCGGTAGTAGTGATTGTACCGTCAGATTGTGGGATACCCGGACTGGAGAATGCCTCAGCCGGGGCCACCAGCATCAGGGCCCGGTCAACTCGGTTTGTTTCAGTCCAGATGGGCGTTTGTTAGCCAGTGGGGGGGAGGATCAACTGATCTATCTTTGGGATGGACTCACTGGAGCCTGGATTCAGACCCTTCAGGGCCACAGTGAAACCATTCGGACAGTAGCTTTTAGCCCTGATGGAACTCGATTAGTTAGTAGCGGTGATGATCAAACGGTGAGGATTTGGGATGTCAGATCAGGCACCTGTATCCGCAGTTTTACCGGAGATAACAGTTTGAACTGGGCAGTGACATTCTCCCTGAGGAAAGCTGAGAGAGATACTGAGAGGGATTCTGGGGCTCCGAAGATCGAACCGCGAGTCATTGCCAGCAGTTGTGATGACAACATCATTCGACTGTGGGACATCAACCAAGGTCAATGTTTTCATACCCTCCAGGGCCATCGGGACTCGGTTTGGGGACTGGTATTCAGTGCAGATGGCCAGCTATTGGCCAGTAGTAGCGACGATCAAACGGTAAAGCTCTGGCAGGTCAGTACCGGAGAGTGTATCAAAACCTTCTCTGGATTTGAAGGTCAGGTTTGTTCTTTAGGATTTGATCCGGAGGGTCAGATTTTAGGAATTGGCAGCCAGGATCAAATGGTACAGCTCTGGGATATTGAAACAGGTCAACGGCTACGAACCCTCCGGGGTCATCGTCATCAGGTTTTATCGTTTATGCTCAGTCCAGAGGGTAAAACCCTGGCCAGTGGCAGTGATGATCAACAGGTGAGGCTATGGGATGTGGCGACCGGGCGCTGTCTCAAGCGATTTCAGGGTCATGGCGAATGGGTTTGGACGGTAGCTTTTGATCCTAAGGGTCATCTGTTGGCCAGCGGCAGCTATGACCAGACGATAAAATTATGGGAGATTCAGACCGGAGAATGCCTGAACACCCTGCGGGGCCATACCGACCGGGTTGAAGGGGTGATTTTCAATCCGGATGGCCAGTTACTTGCCAGCGCTAGCACCGATCAAACAGCCCGAATTTGGGAAGTCAAAACGGGGGAGTGTATTCATACTTTGTCCAGCCACGTCGGATGGGTCGGGGCGGTTGCGTTCAATTCTGACGGGACGTTACTGGCTACTGGCAGTCATGATCAGACAATTAGAATCTGGGAGATCAAGACAGGGAAATGTCTTCGGGTGCTTGAAGGCCATAGCCAGAGAGTTCATCTGCTTGACTTTAGTCCTGACCAGCAAACCCTGGTCAGTGGCAGCTCGGATCATCAGGTGAAGCTCTGGTCAATCGCAACCGGAACCTGTCTAAAAACCTGGTCAGGATCAGTCAACCCGCTGCTCAAAGTCCGGTTCACCTCAGCCGGACACATCCAAATTATTGGCAACCAGGAAGGCAATATTTGTTATTGGAATGACCTGGATAAAATTGATCCCTGTACCGTTCTCCTGGGGCACGCCCATCCGGCTCGAGCCGTTGATCTCAGTGCAGATGGACAAATTCTGGCGAGTGGGAGTCACGATCAGCCCATTTTAGTTTGGGATTTAAAGGCCCAGAACTCGATTCAAATTCTTAGAACAGATAAACCGTATCATGGGATGAATATTACTGGGGTAACCGGGATTAGTTCGGCTCAGAAAGTTACCTTGAAAGTGTTGGGTGCGATTGATTTGAATGGTCGGGGCTAGGCTTTTAACAGAAAAGTCCGAAATGTTAAACCCCCTAAATTCAGCAGTTTACATAAGCTTTACAGAAGTTGAACGAAGTTTGATGAAAGTTTTACAGAGATGCCGATAACAATCAGTTACACTTTATAGGTATGGAAGGAAGTGTTAATAAAACGCGGTTGCTGAGATTGGATTGAGCCTGACATTTGTAGCCTAGCCCGGAAATATCAGAAGCAGATAGGAAACACTAGTTGTTGATTTCAAGTAGTATGTGACGATAGCTCTATTGCTGATTTGTGCCCTGGCTGGGAAATGATGGCTTCCACAGTTGAGGGACAAAAAAGGTGTTAGGGGATTGTGAAATTTACTGGTTGAATCTGGTGAGTTGAGATGTTTCTGACTTTTTGTTGGATTTTTTGAGAGAGTTTGTATTTAGTTTTGAGAGGGCAGGCCATGGTCAGTGATGGCAGATCATACAGTCACACATTTTCAGATGAGCAGACGGTTTATGCTCATTTACAGTTTCTCGCGAAATCCACAGCGCCTGCAGAGATTCTTCAGCGTTTTCGTAACCTGTTTTTGGGCGAGCAGGAATATGCTGAACCTCAGGTTTGGAAAGCGTTAAGTCGAATTGTTGATTCCTACAATGCTCCCCAGGAATTTCCCTTCGTCCTCAATCGTAGTTGCTATATCTTTATCAACTGCTGGCTGCCTCAGCCGCGCCTGAAATGGGCTGTTGCAGAATTGGTCGAGTTATTAGAAGTTGAGCCTACGGGTCTTCCCCCTTGCTGGACGGCAAAGCGGTTGCGCTCTCATGTCAGAAGGTTTACCGAGGGCGAACACTATCAAGCCCTACGACGATTGGCCAAGGCCCTGAAGCCGGAGCAGGAGTCTCGGGTTAGTGAGTCTCAGACCCTTGATAGTCTGATTATTCGCTATCCTTACCTCTATGACCATGTGTTTCTCACCCAGGCTAGTACGGATGAGCAACGGCAGGATGTCCGGCAAATGCGGCATACGGCTCAATCTCAGTTTGATCAGGAGTTATTCCAATGCATGACCGCCCAGCCGCCTCAAGAGCCTCAAGAGCGGTTAATCTGGCAACCCCCACCGGATCCAACGATTTTGGGCGATCGCAAATTTCGGGAGGCGGTGAAGCATTTTACAGGGAAAGTAGATGGGCGGCACACCTATCCGGAACTGGCGAAACTCTTTGTCAATCAGAGTAAATCGACCCCCTCCTATCGCACCTTCAAGGAAGAGTTGTACGAGTATATTACGGCATCTATTGATACCAAGTATGGTCGCAATCGTTTCAATCAAAGACTCTACACTGAATTGCAGGATACGTTGTCCTATTATGACGGCCAAAAATTAACTGAAACGCTCTTGACCGGAACCTGTCGTAAGTTACTCAACTTCATGGTAGTAGAGGGTGGCCATGAACCCAGTCACTTCGTTTTCCTTGACTTAACTAATAACCTAGGGGCAACGCCTGTGACGGGATTGTTGTTGAAAGTGGTGCTGATTTGTCGTCGGGTCAAGTCAGACCTGGAAAAACGGTTCTCGGTGTTGTTCAATCACTATTCCCTCTTTCCCAAAAATCAGGTGAAGTGGTTGGTGGAGTCCCTGGAAAATCTGAATATTGCGTTTAGTTTAATGTTTGGTGGGAATAAACTGTCCTGGTAATCCAAAGAGACAATACCCCTCTACCCCATTTACGAATCATTTGTGATTGCTGTACAGGGATTTTCAATCCCCTGTGATTGACTGACAAATCTTTTGTGTGATTGTCCGCACTATCCTCACCCTAGCCCTTTCCCAAGTTGGAAGAGGGAACCGGATGAAGATTATAGTTTATTTTTTTCCTTTCAATAAATAGGTAGTCATTTCTCCTTTGCCCTTGACATTGATCGTGCCGCGACACTCCAATTGATATTTATATTTGAGCTTTTGATACGTCACTTCAGTTAATTGGATTTCATTGGCAATCCCATGGGATTCCATCCGACTGGCAATATTGACCGTATCACCCCAGAGATCATAAATGAACTTTTTGATCCCGATTACGCCCGCCACTACTGGCCCCGTAGCAATCCCAATTCGCATCTGAAAATCCTGTCCGGTTTCTGCATTGAACTGATTCAATGTCTGGATCATATCTAAGGCCATATCCGCGATCGCCTCCGCATAGTCCTGACGGGGAATCGGCAATCCAGACACCATCATATACGCATCCCCAATCGTTTTGATTTTTTCCAATTGATGTTGCTCAGCCAGTTGATCAAATCGGGAAAAAATTTGATTGAGTAAGTGGACTAACTCATCGGGGGCCATCTTGCTAGAGAGTTCTGTAAAGCCTACAATATCCCCAAATAAAACCGCAGCCTGAGTGAAACTATCGGCAATTTTGGCGCGAGTCAGGCTTTCTGAAATGGTGGTTGGCTGTTGCTTGAGCCGTTGGACAATTGAATCGGGCAGAATATTCAGGAGCAACGTTTCGGAGAGTTCCTGTTCCTGTTTGACCTGACCATAGGCTACTTCCAACTGCTCAAAGGCGGTTTCTAGAGCATGGCGAGAATTGAATTGGGCCCGGGCTAGGCGATCATATAAATAGACAGACAAATCGCTGATGGAGCAAATCCAGAAGAAATATAGGGCCAGGAAACCCGGGGTCATCCAACTCGCCGGAAGTTCCAGGGGCAACTTCAGCAACACTTGAGTCCCGAGATAATAGCCCAAAACCCCCAGTTGGGTCACCAGATGCAGCAGCCAATGGGTCGGAACCAGGGTGGCCTGGGCAAAAAACATCAGGGGCCACTCAATAATCGAGGGTCGAGACACCTGATCCAAGGTGGCCCGGACTTGAGAACTGAGGGTAACACTCCAGGAAAACATCATAAAAATCAGACCAGGATGCCTGCGTCCCCAGGGACTTTGCAGGAGACCGAGGGCCGTCAGCAATAACCCTTCGACTGCTATCTGGGTAATCAACCAGCCGGATTTAAAGTCTGCCCGATGAAAGAACCAGTCAAAAACTTGATTGCCGATAAAGGTAAAGTAAGCGGTGATCGCCAACCACAGCCCCAGATTCAGCCTTCTGTACATGAACTGGTGGCACCAGCGATCATAGTTAGCAAATCCCTGACTCTCAGGGGTTTGCAGCAGGGGTTGCAATTTGTTCCGGACGAAGGATTTTAGCCATGTCTTCCTCGAAGAGCTTTGCATCATGGTTGGCTCACCTGCAGCAGTTAAAATTGAGATTATTTTGATGCAAATTTTGTAGAACTCTCCTACTTCAGAGCAACAACTTCAGAGCGACAACTTCAAAGCAACAACTTCAGGGTTACCGGGTCACTCCATCATCCCCTCTAAAACCTGACGAATCGTTGCTGTTGGCACTTGATCCGTCACAATAGCCGATCCCAATCGCTCCGGCAAGACAAAGCAAACCTGACCGGCTTTGACTTTTTTGTCGGTCTGCAATAGTTCTAGAATGGCATCGATCTGGATTCCTGAAGGCAAGGTGGTGGGTAAACCGGCTTTTTTGATCAAGCTCAGTTGACGGCGATCGCCCTCGTGACCCCATAGCCCTAACTTCACAGCCAGTTGACTGGCGGCGATCATGCCAATGGCAACGGCTTCCCCATGGATGAATGTAGTATAACCTGTTAAGCTCTCCACCGCGTGACCAATGGTATGTCCATAGTTCAAGATAGCCCGCAATCCGGCTTCTCGCTCATCCTGACTCACCACCTTTGCCTTACTCTGACAGGAACGGTGCAGGAGCAGTTGCAGCAGGGCATCAGAAATGGCCCCCATGGAGCTTAAATCCTCCGATAGCTCCAGTTGAGTAAACAAGTCCCCATCCCAGATCACCCCGTATTTGATGACTTCCGCCATTCCAGCCCGAAATTCTCGCTCTGGCAGGGTTTTGAGCACCGTAGGATCGATTACGACCTGTTTTGGCTGATGAAACGCCCCAATCAGATTTTTTCCCTGGGGATGGTTTACCCCGGTTTTGCCCCCGATAGCGGCATCTACCATGGCCAGCAGGGATGTGGGCACCTGCACTAGATGAATGCCTCGCAACCAGGTGGCTGCCGCAAATCCTGTCATGTCTCCCACTACACCGCCCCCCAAGGCGATCAGGGTGGAGGAGCGTTCCAGGCGATGCTCTAGGGCGCTGTTATAGATAATTTGCAGGGTCTCCGGGGTTTTGTATAACTCCCCGGCTGGCAGCAGACAATGGGCCACCTGAAATCCTTCTTGAGTGAGGCTGGTGATGGCCCGTTCTCCATAGTGATTGAAGATTTCTGGATTGGAAACCAGCAGCACCTTTTGACCCAGGTTCAAGGGCTGGAGTAAATGCCCCAATTGATCAAGATATCCGGGGGCGATCGCCACGTTGTAGGATTTTTCCCCCAGGTTAACCGGAATGGATGCCATGGTCATGGTTCAATAAAGATAAATGATAAATTATGGAGCCAAATCATGAGTGTAACTGGTGCGATTGCCTATGTGGGAATCTATGTCGCCGCCTTGGTCGCCGCCGCCGCCATCTTTTTGCTGCTGCGAACGGTGAAGTTGATTTAGGTGGGTTCACTGAGCAAGACCTGAACCCGTTCTCCCCAGTCTAAGGCCAGTTGAGCCTGGGCACTTCCCTGGTTGGCGGCGATCTCAATCCAACCATGGGAACCCACCAGGGCCACCAGTTGTCCCGGTTGCACGTCCCCGTAGGTTTTGCTGCCAGGAATCATTCGGGAGACCAAGGTTTGCAGCCCGACATCGGGCTGAGCTCCATTGAGGATTTTCTCTTTTTTGGATTTTTCTTTGTCCTTGTCTTTCTTTTTCTTTTTCTGCCTGGATTTTTCGGCCATCTCCTCCGGGCTCAAATCCCGGATCGCAACAAACCAGGTTTTGCCCTGGACATGGTCTCCGGAAATATTCGTCACAATATTGCCAAATTGGTCAATGTATTGAATGCAGCCCTCAATACCTGATTCGGTGATCTCGGGTTGGGGTTGGCCCAGACTGACTAATGTGGTGGGATCAAGGGGATGGCCAAAGCGCTCCAAAGGAATGCCGCTGGCCAGGTAAGCCCCAACCGGGGCAAAAATATCTCGACCCTGAAAAGTGGCGCTGGGATGGGGATCGCGCCAGTACCGGGGATTGGTCAGCTCAACGACCTCTACAGCTTCGGCTGATTTTTCCTGAATCACCCGTTCAATTACGCCGCTGAATAAACCGTTATCTGGCCCGACCAGGAAACCCTGGGGAATTCTCAGGGCGATCGCCCGTCTCCGGGTTCCGACTCCTGGATCCACTACGGCAATATGAATTGTGCCGACGGGGAAATAGGGAATCGCGTTCATCAGGCAAAAGCGGGCGGCAATCAGGTTTTGGGGAGGGATCTCGTGGGTCAGGTCAATCACCCCTAGCTCTGGATTGACTCCAGCAATCACCCCCTTCATAATGCCCACGTAGACATCGCTGATGCCAAAATCAGTCAAGAGTGTGATGATTGGAGGATGCATCATGGCTGAGTCACAGCGTAGACAGTAGGGTAGGCAGAGGACATCGAAATCATGGGAACGCAGTGGGAAAATTTTCTAAAAAATTTGGGGGAATGGCGGGGTTCTTTCACCCAAATCTCGCCGGTGGGAGAAATCCTCAAAGACACCCCCAGTCTCTTGAAGTTGGAGGGGCTCGAGGGTAATCAAACCGTCCGTCTGACTCTCCAACGCTTCCCATCGAAACCTGATACTACCACAAACCCCCCCGATGATCCGCTTGTCCGGGAATATCAAAGTTTGGGGAAGGATATCTTATTTTTTGAGTCGGGGACATTCTCCCAGGGGACGATCCAGGTGGCTCCTTTTGCTCAGTCGGGGGGAGAGTTTGGCTTCGTTCACCAGGATCGGCGGTTGCGGTTGGTGGAACTGTTTGATCCGGGGGGGGATCTGAAAAATTTGACTCTGATCCGGGAATATCGGGGGGGCACACATCCGGCTGAAAACCCAGCCCTGACCGTTGAGCAATTGCTGGGAACCTGGCGGGGGGAGGCGGTGACCCTCTATCCTGACCTGCGATCGCCCCAGGCTTTCCCGACGCAGATGCGGCTTCAGCGGGATGGGGATGGGGGGATAGAGCAGCAGTTGACATTTGGGGATCGGAGGATTAGTTCGAGGGCCGTGGTGGCGGGATCGGTGCTACGGTTTGACACGGGGCCCGATCCGGTTCAGGTGGTTTTGCTGCCGGGGGGAGCTTCGGCGACGGTGCCACAACAGGTGAAACTGCGGACGGCGTTTTTTCTGGAGGCGGGGTGGTTGCTCAATCCCCAGGAACGACAGCGGTTGATCCGTCAATATGATGATACGGGGGCTTGGGTGGGGTTGACTCTGGTGCGGGAATATCGGGTGGATTGATGGTTTGGTTTTGAGGGATGGGAAATGGGTTGCGTAAATTGGGAGCGGGGGTTTATAATTTTTTCGTGAACCGAAGCGGGGTCGAAAACCCGGGGGGGTTCACGAAAATCGCTAGAACCTTGACAATTGAACGGTTTCTGAAGTTTTCGGTTTCGGAAATCACCGTTTAGCAAGGATTTCTGGGACTGGTTTTGGGGCTCCCGATAGGGGTTCACGAAAACTACCTTCAGAGCCATGCTATAATCATGGTTACAGGCGACGGACTCGCGAACGACTTTAATCCCGGTTCGGGACTGAAACTACTGACAGACCATAACATATCTCCACGGGTAGCCGTTTCCCCTCGCGAA
>JAAURB010000029.1 GCA_012033335.1 Oscillatoriales cyanobacterium RM2_1_1 | reverse complement strand
CCTAGATAGATATCAGTAGTATAGGTTGTAAATTTAATTAATCAAACAGGAAGGGGGGTCTGGGGCGAGTGCAGGAAGGGGGCACTGCCCCCTTCAACCCCCTACATGTATCTTCTAATTAATTGTGCCTAGCTACTTAGCAGTTCTCACGCTGCTGGAGTAATGAGTTAAGGGTACGGTGCGCCACCCACTCTCAAATCCGTATCTCATGGAACTGAAAATCGCTATAAAAACCATAAATAGAAATTAAGTCAATCTTAAGGGCTCTAAGAGATGCTTAAACAAGCTAATCATTGATCTATTAGATAATGATTTGAGCTGATCTTCAAGTTAATTTTTGAAATTCATGGCTATGCTCAATTGCTCCTGAAAATCAGATTTATTCCCCATTTCTTAAGCTTTTGAACATCCTTCAAGCTTCTTTTAAAAGTTCTGATCAAAAAATTCCCACCAGTAGCTTGTACAAATTCAAAAACTCTTGTATAAATTGTTATAGATTTTGACTGCAAGCTCGGCTTCAGTCGATCTAGAGCAATCTTGCCGGGGTAATTTAAGTCTGATGCAGTTCGCCTGTCCTGGCGGGTTATCAGCCTATATCCCAGATATTTTCCTGATATCTCTCATCGTGTTTCTGATAGCTATGCCACCCAAGAAGCCAGCCATTTTAAACAAACCGCAATTCATCAGTCCACTGCATGGGTTGTCATGACAATTGGCATTGATTAATTACACTGATGAATCACATTGATGAATCAAACTGATCAACTGCAAACAGGTGATTGTCATTAATTGTTAGATGGAAGGGGATTTGGGGCTGCGCTCCAGAAAGGGGGTACTGCCCCTTTCACCCCCCTGCAATCTTCTAATGAATTGCGTCAAGCTACTGGCTGAATAGTCAATTTCTCACGATTTTCGCCTACTTAAGGGACTCATCTATGTTGTTGCAACGTTATGGCCTATTTGCCTTCTTAGTGGTCTTGAGTATTGGGTTCAGTCCAACTACCCAAGCCCAGCAGATTGCAGAAATAACTGCCCAAAGAACTGTACAGAGAATGGACAAACAGGCAGAAACCTATCTCCAAGAGATGGGTGATACCCTGCAAAATGCCTCGGAATTTACATTTCAGGCAGAGACAACGGTAATCGCCTCCCGATCTAGAGATTCCCAGGAGGGTTCAGGGGTACTAGATGTGATGGTACAGCGCTCCTCAGGTCTACGGGCCGATCAACAGGGCGATCGCGACAGTCGCAGTTTTTGGTATGACGGACGTTCGATCACCTTGCTGGATCGGCTGCAAAATACCTATGCTACGGCCTCTGCCCCAACCAACATGGACGATGCCCTCGACTATGCCGTAGAGGAGTTTGGCATTCGAACGCCATTAGTGGATCTGTTGTTCAGCAATCCCTATGAAGTCCTGACAGAGAATATTCAAACCGGGACATATAGGGGGATTGAGCAGGTTGGCAGTAAGAAATGTCATCACCTTGCCTTTACTCAAGCCAATGTAGACTGGGAAATTTGGGTTGCTGATGATGCGGATCGACTTCCCTGTAAAGTGATGATTGATTATAAAAATCTGCCCTCTAGGCCAAAATACACCGCGATTCTGACCGATTGGAATCTCAATCCTGACCTTTCGAAAATCGACTTTACCTTCCAACCCCCATCGGGTGCAATGGAGATCGAGTTCTTGCGTAGACGTTAGAGGGTATAGAGTAAACCTTAAACAGCAGGTGCTAGAGCTAAAAACTTATTGATTGATCTATTTGTAATTCAGGGATAATTATTATGATGCGTCAGCGATCTCACATCCGCGTTATTGCCGTTTCTGTCATTGCCGCCATGGGGCTATCCTTTGGTGTTGCCCCCGAGGAAGCCACCGCCCAACGGGGAGGGCAGAGGGGAAACCGTTCCGGTCAGGTCAGATCTAACAATCGAGGCGCTAGCCGTTCCGGGGGAGCTAGTAGGGCCAAGCATGGTTCCCGTTCCCATAATGGTGGCGGTAGTATTCGCCATGCAGAGAATAGCACTCAGAGAAATCGTCGGGTGGATCGGGATCAGGTTAACCGGAATACTGGTAACCGGGACAATATAAATCGGGACAATGTCAACCGGGATACTATCAACCGGAATAATCCCGGCAACCGGGAGAACAAGCCCGATCCGAGAAATTGGAGCGGTAATAATCGCCAGGTCAATCGGGACAATTTCACTCAGAATCAGAACCAAATTCAGCAAAATCGCCAGGATCGGATTGACGAAAGACAAGATTATCGCACCTATAATCGGGAAGATCGTCAGCAAGCCCGCGAAGATCGTCGAGATGATTGGCGGAATGACCGGCGGGATTGGCGGGATGATCGGCGGGATTTCTTTGATGACAACGACATTGATTGGGATGATTGGGACAATGTTCGCTGGGATGACAATGATTTTTGGGATTGGTATCGTCCTGTTGGTTCTGTGCTCACTGGCCTAGCCACGACTGCTATTCTGATTGATGCGGTCAACGGGAATGACGATCAGAATTACTATTACGACCGGGGAGTTTACTACGCCCCCCAAGGGAGCAGCTACACAGTCGTACCTGCACCGGTAGGGGCTGCAGTTCCCAGTTTGCCCCAGGGAGTAATTCCGGTGAATGTTGGCTCCCAAACCTATTACTACTATCTGGGGACATTTTATAATCGCAATAGTTCCAATCAGTATATAGTCATCGCTCCTCCTGAGGGGGCCATCGTACCCTACTTGCCCGAAGATGCAAAATCAACCAGCAGAGGGGGTACAGATTATTACACCTATGATGGCACCTACTATCAACCCTTTTACGCAAACGGGCAGCTTGTCTATCGGGTTGTGGATCTTTAGGAATATTTTAAGAGATGGTATCGGTTGAATTAAGCACCTGGAACTGCAGGTGCTTTTTTGATGAATCTAGATTGCACTTCTTGAAAGAGGATGTCAAAATAGTCAGAAATGGATCAAATTGGCTGTGTCAAGCGATCGCACTCGATCTACTTCAAGATCTATAAACCCGCAACAGGAAAGTCCTTTTGCTTCAACTTATTATGGTCTGCTCAACTTGCATCCCTCAGCCTCTGCAATTGAAATCCGGCGGACCTATCGCATCCTAAGCAAACGCTATCATCCGGATACTACTCTACTTCCCCAGGCCATTGCCACGGTAAAATTTCAGGAGCTCAACGAAGCCTACGGTATCCTGAGTAACCCAGAGCGCCGCCTAGCCTATGATCAAAAAATTCGTTACTCCCGTTACTTAGTCGTTCAGCCTTCAATGAATCTGGACTGCTCTGTTTCTGCCCGGTGTCAGCAGTCCTCATCCGCCTATCTCGATGCCACTGACCGTCCCCTATCTCCTGGAGAAATCTTTGCCCTGTTGATGATGGGGGTCAGCTTAGTGGGCTGTTTGATTCTGGCGATTGTGGTGGGCTTGATTCGTTCAGATTTACATCTAGAATTAATTCAACCCCCCCTTTGAACCGGATCTAGATCGTTTGAGTCATTGGTGCATCAATTAATTGGATCATTGGATCAATTAATTCAACTCTGTCCTCTGATTTCTAATCCATTTTTTTAATTCATGCTGATAGAACTTCCCACCCACGATACTCCCCTGTGCAATCACTCCCTGCCAAAAATTGAAGAATGGCTGCGATCCCAGGGATGTGAACAAAACCCCGAAGAATTGAACCATTGGCAGGTTGAGGGTTCCACCTGGAAAGCCGATCTCTGGCTTGATATTGATCAGTTAACGGTTTGCTATCACATTGCTGAGGGCAAAGAGCAGGAAATTCAGCGCTCCTTTAAGTATTCCTTGAGCCGTCAGGATATCGAAGCGGCTGTGTTTTCTGGGCCCTAGCCATCACAGATTGTATAAACGTCTAGTCTACTCAGGCAAAAAATCCGGCTTATACCTTACCAAATCTCCGATCCCGCTGCTGATAGGAGCACAGAGCCCGGTGAAATTCGGTTCGATCAAAGTCTGGCCATAGGGTATCCGTCACATAGATTTCGGCGTAGGCCATTTGCCAGAGGAGAAAGTTACTGATTCGCATCTCACCGCTGGTGCGAATCAGCAAATCGGGATGACAGAGACCGGCAGTATAAAGATGTTGTTCAAACACAGCTTCATCAATGTCTCCCGGCTGAATTAGTCCTTGTTGTACTTGGATGGCGATCGCCTGACAGGCTTGAATGATCTCCTGTCGTCCGCCGTAGTTGGTGGCTACATTAAATAAAGTGCCACGATTTTTAGCGGTCGTCTCCATGGACTCTTTAATTCGGGCTTGCAGAGAGCTGGTAGGGCATTCAGGTTACCGACAAACTGAATCCGCACCTGTTCCTCCATCATTTCTCGCAGTTCCTGCATCAGCACCCGTTCAAATAGGGTCATCAGGAAATCCACTTCCTCGACCGGGCGACCCCAATTTTCAGTGGAAAAGGCGTAGGCCGTCAATGCTTCTACCCCCCAATCCTGGCAGCATCGAAGTAAATCCTTCAGGGTATCGACCCCCCGGCGATGACCCATGGTACGAGGCAAACCTCGCTGCTGGGCCCACCGACCATTGCCATCCATGATCACCGCAACATGCCGGGGGAGGCGGTTGGGGTTGAGGTCATTGGGTAACTCTTGTAAAACCTTTTGCTTGGCACTCATTGTTTTTCCCGAGAAGCTGATGAACGCAGGCGAAATATTCTTGAAATTAATCCCCGTCCCCTGGATTGGAATTGATGTTTGAGACCCCCCAACGAAATAGAGGGCTTGATGCGATCCTCACCAGAGGGAAACGAACGAGCCTCCAGTAACTCTTTTAGTTTACTGCTAGTTAAGGGTCGGTTCAGGACACCCTTTTCTGCTAGAGAAATTGAACCTGTTTCTTCAGAGACCACCACACAGACACATTTCCTCACCCGTTCAGTCATTCCCATGGCTGCCCGATGGCGGGTTCCCAGTTGCCGGGAAGCCATCCGTTCAGAAAGGGGAAGGATCACACCTGCTGCAGTAATTCGAGAGGCCCGAATCAAAACGGCCCCATCGTGTAACAGGGTTTTGGGCTGAAAAATAGTTTGCAACAGTTCCCTGGAGACTTCTGCATTGAGTTTTACCCCAGGCACAGAGAAGTCTCGTTCATCAATGGGGCTACCTGTTTCAATCACAATCAAAGCACCAATGCGATTTTGTGAAAGTTCCTTCACGGCTTCTACAATTTGATCGATCACATTATCGGGTTCGGGAACTGCCTTTCGACCCTGACCAAATAACTGTAAGATTTCTCCCCGACCCAACTGCTCTAGAAATTGGCGAAACTCTGCCTGGAGCATCACAGCCATTGCCACTGCCGAGCCTGTAACCAAGCTATTCAGCGCAATATAGAGCAGTCTTAATCCTGCCCAATTACTGATCGCAGTTGCTAGCATTAGAAGAATGAATCCCCTAACCATCCACAGGGTGCGGCGCTCTCCAATAATCACCAGCACGATGTAGGCGACTGCAAAGACCAGTCCAATATCAATCGCATGGACAAACCAGGACTGCATCCACATGGGGTCAGAGTTGGAACCCAAACTCATTGAACGTCAATACAATTAGTAGACTTATAGTAGACCTAGCAGACTATCTGTTGTTCTCTTGATGATTCAAGAGGGTCTATGCTTCCGCTGGTAGCAGTCCAATGGGCAAACGATCCTGTCGAATCAGATCTTGATAGGTTTCCCGTTCAAGGATAACACTGCATTCCCCTCCCCGAACTAACAAAGCTGCAGGGCGAGACAAACGGTTGTAATTGGAAGCCATGCTGTAATTGTAAGCGCCAGTTCCCATGACAACGAGAATATCCCCGGGTTGGCAATCCGGCAATTGAGCCTCCTTAATGAGGATATCACCGGATTCACAGTGTTTTCCGGCCAGGGTTACGGTTTCTCCAGCCGATGCGGACATCCGGTTAGCATTGACCACTCGATAGAGGGATTGATAGGTGATTGGTCGGGGATTGTCTGACATGCCTCCATCTACAGAGAGGTAAGTCCGAGTTCCAGGAATCTGCTTCCGGGAACCCACAGTATAGGCCGTCACACAGGCTGATCCAATCAGCGATCGCCCCGGTTCGCATAGGAGTTTGGGGAGAGGCAATTGGTGCTGTTCGCAGGCTTTGATTATAGATTGGGCCACGGTTTTGACCCAGACCTCAATCTCTGGGGGATCATCTGCCTCAGTGTAACGGATGCCTAACCCTCCCCCCACATTTAACTCAGTTACGGGTAAACCATGATGGGCCGCTTTGCTCAGGGCTTCCACCATGACTCCAGGTAAATCAGCGTGGGGCTGCAACTCAAAAATCTGAGAGCCAATATGGGCATGAAGACCAACAAAGTGAATTAGGGGTTGTTTACTAATGGCGATGAACAAAGGTTCTAGTTGGTTGGGGTCGAATCCGAATTTGCTGTCTAGATGACCCGTGCGGATATATTCATGGGTATGACATTCAATCCCCGGGGTAAAACGCACCATCATTCGAACTGGAGCCCGAACGGTACCCTCCTGAATCAGCTCACGGAGCAGGTCTAGCTCCAACCAGTTGTCCAGGACAATCGTGCATTGGCTCTCAATCGCAAACTGCAATTCCTGCTTGGATTTGTTGTTGCCATGGAGGTAAAGTCGATCTGGACTGACTCCTGCCTGGAGTGCGGTAAAAAGTTCCCCCCCTGAAACCACGTCAATTCCTAATCCTTCACGGGCTACAATCGCACAAACCGCCAGGCAACTCCAGGCTTTGGAGGCATACAACACCAGGGACTCCCCAGGGTAGTAAGTTTGAAAGGCATTGCGATACTGGCGGCAAGCCGTTTGCAGGGTTTCCTCATCAAGAATATAGAGGGGTGTGCCAAATTGTGCAGCGAGTTGGGGGACATCACATCCGCCAATTTCCAGATGGTCTTGACCATTGACGCAAGCCGTTAGGGGTAGAAGTGCTTGGTTGGGAGAGAAGCTTGAGGTAAGATTTTGGGGTAGATATTGCAGTCCAGAGTGTTCCACGGGAATCCTTGATCCATTAAGTGCGTTCGGGTAGAGTGGCTGAATGATATCAGCGCTCTGATTTGCTTTAAACCATTATTCTATCTAACTTTTATCAAACTCTCTCGGTAAATAGCTTGATGCAATTAACTAGAAGATTGATCGGGGAGTAAAGGGGGCAGTGCCCCTTCCTAGGGCGAAGCCCCAAACCCCCTTCCATCAGCGTGAGAAACGTTTTAGGGAAGGACTATCTATCAAATCAGATGAAAATCCTGGAATGCGGGCCCTTAACCTGCTAGGCTTTACCCCTGATGTTAAACCTCCAACCGCTCCAAACAGAACATCTTCTTGCCGCCGTTGAACTGGATCAGTCCTGTCTGGGGGGACTATGGACATTGGAGGGCTATCGGCGAGAGCTGGAAAGTCCCAATAGCGATCTGCTAGGCTGGATCCGATCAACAGACCCGGGAACCCAATCTATTGTTGGTTTGGGTTGTCTCTGGGCAATTTTAGAGGAAGCTCATATTACCCTCTTGGCCATTCATCCCGATTATCAAGGGCAGGGCTTGGGTCAAGCTATGCTCTATGCTTTACTGCATAGCGCCTGGCAACGGGGTTTAGAACGGGCAACCCTGGAAGTTCGAGCTTCAAATCAACCAGCCCTATCGCTTTATGAAAAATTTGGTTTTAACCAGGCGGGACGACGCAAAGCCTACTATCAAAATCCGTCCGAGGATGCCCTGATTCTCTGGCGAAATGGCTTGCATTATCCTGATTTTCTAGAAACTCTAGGAATCTGGCGGCAACAGCTAGGCGATCGCCTTTCCTCTGGGAGCAATCTGATTTCATCAGCCATTTTGTCAGAAATCTCCCTGGAATCTCTACCCAAAATCTCGTCAGAACCTGCAGGAAACATCCAGGGTTTGACCTGAATTGTGAGGTAAAAATGATCCACAGATCGCAATTATTGGCGATCTCAAACCCGATAATCTAAATATACATCAAGACGAATGATTGAGATTTCAAGCGTAAGGGCTTGCATCTCGAAGAAAAATTGCTATAACTGGAATGAAGGAATTATAGTTTAGGATTTGATACTAAATTTCTTAATTAAAGCCCCCTTCTAGTGAATGTTTGGGTAATAGATCGATCAGCCCAGAGTGAACCGATATCATCTGATTTAGCTATTATCCTAATTTTTACTTCCCATGGAATGAGTTGCCTGTAATAACTTCCCTGTCATATGTAAATTTGTCAGCTTTTTTCATCGAAACCACTGTTCAATCCTGCTGACTAAGGAGCAATCTACCAACTTCTAATTAAGCAACCTATGAATCAATTTTCCAGTGCTGCATTTCGTAAAGGGTATACAGTTCAGCTTGGGCAAGTCAGGAACATTCGTCCCAATTCTCCAAATTATTCTCAATACTCAGCTTCCGGTTCCCAAGGCGGCGAGGTCATTTTCATTTTTTTGCTGTTCGCTCTGTATCTGATCTGGAGTGTTAAACCACCCAAAAAGCCCCCCAGTGATATTGATTCAATTGCAAAGCTGATCAAAAATGGATTGCCCACCACAGTATCTTTTAATATCAATCAAGCAAAAAAAGAGGATAAAAAAGATTGAGAATTGCTGTAGACATCAAACAAACCAAACTAAATTACGACCGGATGTTGTCCATAAAAGGGCAGCACCTCAGACCAATGGGGTAACAATCCACATTGCCAGTTAAGGTTAGCCAGTTCAACTAGGGCTACGGCTAACCCCCCCAAACCCCCCTCAAGCTGAATTAATTCAAAGGCATCAGGGAACCTGGCCAGTTTTTCTTGCCAGATCTCGGGAGTGACCACCCTGTCCGAAAACCAATCAGTCAATCCGCCCTCCGGGTTCTGACTGTAAATGGCAACAAATAGTTCGCCCCGCTGGGCTGGCATTTGCAGGGCAATGGGGCGATCGCAGCTGATGTTTCCCTGGCGATGAAACCAGGCCGCCGCTTTGAGGGTAGAGATACCGAACAGAGGAATATCCAATTGCTGGGCCAGGGTTCTAGCCGTAACCACTCCCATCCGGGTTCCAGTAAAACTTCCAGGGCCGATGGCTACAGCGATCCAGGCCAGATCTGACCAGGTTTGAGGGGGGAGAAATTCAGCCAGATAGGGATGCAGTTGGGTAGACAGGTTTCGTCCCAAGTTCCAGGTTTGGCAGCGGATTTCGCGACTGAAGGGATTGGATACTGGGGTGGGCTTTGAGCAGTTGTTGGCAGGTTCCATGGAAAGTTGGGCGATGGCCAGGCCCAATTCAGGGCTGCTGGTATGGAGAGCGAGGCCGTAACGTTGAGGGACAGTCAGCGGTGGAGTGGAGAGCGTGGGCACAGACCTAACCCTCACCTCGACCATAAAAAGTCGGCATCGCAATAAATAATCCAGCTAGAATCACCCCAAATAATCCCTCCGTAAAAACCCGAATATTTAAGCTACCAAAGAGGACAAAAAGTGTTGTTATGGTGGCAAACAAAGAATTAATATTCAAGTCTATTGTTCGGTTAACCTGCCGTTTTACCCCAAAAAAACCGAGGGCAACTAAGCATCCTAAAATTGGCGTAAAAATCACAATGCTACGGGTAAAAATAAAGCCGATCATACCAACCATCAAAATATCCATCCAGAACTCTTTGCGATGGATTTGCGACAGCCAGAACCCTTGATTTTTCAGCCTTAATAGTGCCTGGGAACGGGGATGATGTTGCAATCGAATCACATGGTTTCTCAACTGTATCCCCCGATCCAATATCAATACTTTTTGCCACTCTGGAACAGTTTGATGCTTGACTCGACCCAAGATCTTTACCCGCTGGATTGCTTTGATTTGCAGGAGAGTTAATTCATAGGTGATTAATGTAGAGAGTTGAGGATAATTGATTGAGATTTCGGATGTTCGGTTTAATACCACTGTGAGTTGGGACTTCTGCCCCCAACTGACCTGAATGTCAACCGGGTAGGTTGCTAGCACAGCTTGTAAAGCGACTTGAATGGCTTCAGCCTGGACTGATCGGGACACTGGGGTTGGGGCGGAAAGCGCTGCAAGATCCGCAGTCGAGACATCGGGGGCTTGAGAATGGGAAACAGTAGAGGGGACAGCTTGAGCAGTCAGGGATTGCTGTAACTTGAGCCCAGGGAGAATGCCAATATATCTAGAATGATTTCTGGAATGGGGCTTGAGCGATCGCAAAACCGCCGTTGCTGAAGGGAATCGCCGATTGACTGGCCCTTCTAGCATCCGATTAAGCACTTCAGCTAGTTCAGCACTCACGGGGGTACGGAGATAGTCCTGCCAGACCCAGAGCCCATTATGACCATCAAATAAATCAAACGGCGGCAAACCCGTCAATAAATGAATGCAGGTCACCCCCAAACTGTAAAGATCGCTGGCAAAGGTAGCTTTTCCCATCAGTTGTTCAGGGGCAGTGTAAGCCGCACTACCAATCATGGTGCCCACCTGTCCTTTCTGGGC
Organism: Oscillatoriales cyanobacterium RM2_1_1; assembly: GCA_012033335.1. Lineage (GTDB taxonomy): Bacteria > Cyanobacteriota > Cyanobacteriia > Cyanobacteriales > Microcoleaceae > JBHJGO01. The sequence goes on along the minus strand of JAAURB010000029.1, from coordinate 44,597 downwards.
TGCGGTCACGAGCTTGGCCGCCCCGAAATCAACCAGTACCAGATTTCTACGGCGCTCTGAACCCGATCTCAACCGCCGAATAATATTTTCAGGCTTGAGATCGCGGTGAATCACTTTGGAGCGATGAATAAACTCTAAAACGGGCAACAATTCCTGGAGAAGCTGACGAATTTCGCCCTCATCAAATGCTCCTTTTCGAGATAGCTCCTGGGCTAGATTTTCGCCTTCAATCAATTCCTGAACTAAGTAATAGCTATGATCCTGCTCAAAGCAGGTAATCAAACTGGGAATTTGAGGATGTTTTCCGAGCCGGTGCAATTGATGAACTTCTTGGTGGAAGAGATCTACCCTGCGATCCCCTAGCGCCCCCTGGGTAAACAGTTGTTTGATGACGGATCGAGGTTGCACCGGTTGGGACTGATCCACCACTAAAAAGGTTCTCCCAAAGCCCCCCTGACCTAAAAGCTTGATCCCGCGATATTGAGGGTTTGGCGGAGGGGTTAATGCCTCCGGAGCAAGGGGCTCAAGCCCTGAGATTTGATGAGCCGAACCGGTAGAAATAGTTATGGCAGGAGTTGTACTTTCTTCAGGTGCAGTTTCTTGAGTTTTCCTGGAAGAAACCACCGGACTCAACACCAAAGCTGACCCGCAACTTTGACACCATAGGGCATTACCTGGATTTTGAGGGTGCTGACAATGAGGATTAAAGCAATAACTCATTTAGGATGGGGTCACTGATGGAAAAACGTTTGAGAAATACTCTAGAAGTGAGGTCAAGATGATAAAACCCAAGCCCCACAATCCCTTCCTGGTCTGGAACCATTCAGGTCGGGACTAGCTCCCCAGGACGCAGTCTTGACCATTTCCCCATTTCTGCTTTGAAGCTCTGGCAACCAACCACATCCCACTCCATCTGAATTTCCGCTTCAGCCGTCCGGATATTTACATTGATACTCGGTTCAATCGGTTCAAAATCAGGAGCATCCGTCAGATGAGGTTGCTGGTGTTGATGCTCAACGGCGTGGTAAGTAATACAGCGATCAACATATTCACAGTTTATACAAATGCACATGGTCTATCCCTCAATGCGGCAAGTTTGAGATCGGACTGAATTATTTCTCCTTTCATCTTACGAGTTTACCGGTAGCCAGAACGAATTGGTTGGGGATCTGGCTAAGAAAATGGGCTTTGTGGGTATTCTCTTGATTGCAGCGGGGGTTGTCTCTTTGATTAGTGGAATTCTCACTGCTTTTTCACCTCAAGGGTTAGGCGTTGGTATTTCCAGTATTATTCAGGGGATTTTTACCTTGATTGTGGGGCTATGGACTCGGAATGCTAGTTTGGCGTTCAAGCAAATTGTCACAACCGCCGGTTCAGATATTGAAAATTTGATGATTGCCCTAGGGGAACTGCGAAAACTCTATACCCTGCAATATTGGTTAGTGATGATTGTCTTGATCTTCCTGGTTCTCGCCCTGGTTTTAGGATTGATTGCTGGACTTACGGGTGGTTTCAGATAGATTCTCGATAGATTCTGAATTTGATTGTTAAAATACGCTAAGGAAACTTAGAGTAGCAATCCCAGCTACTCACCTCATCTTTCTCTGAAGCGTTCATCCTATGACAAATGTCCCTGTTGCGCGGATTCGTAACTTTTCAATCATTGCTCATATCGACCATGGGAAGTCCACCCTGGCGGATCGTCTCTTGCAGGATACAGGGACAGTCACGGCCCGAGAGATGAAGGAACAGTTTCTCGACTCCATGGACTTGGAACGAGAGCGGGGAATTACGATTAAGTTGCAGGCGGCCCGGATGAACTACACCGCCAAGGACGGTGAGCAGTATGTGTTGAATCTGATTGACACCCCTGGTCATGTGGACTTTTCCTACGAAGTATCTCGCTCTCTGGCGGCCTGCGAAGGGGCGTTATTGGTGGTTGATGCCTCCCAGGGAGTTGAGGCTCAAACCCTAGCCAATGTCTATCTGGCCCTGGAAAATAACCTGGAAATTATTCCCGTCCTAAATAAAATTGATCTCCCCGGGGCTGAACCGGAGCGAGTCAGGCAGGAAATTGAAGATATTATTGGTCTGGATTGCTCCCAGGCCATTTTGACCTCTGCGAAGGAAGGCATCGGGATCACAGAGATTTTAGAATCCATCGTCCACCTAGTGCCGCCGCCTCAGGATACAGTCGCTGACAAGCTCCGGGCCTTGATTTTTGATAGTTATTATGACCCTTACCGGGGGGTGATTGTTTATTTCCGGGTGATGGATGGGACAGTATGTCGGGGAGATCGCATCCATCTGATGGCCTCTGGTAGCGAGTTTGAGATTGATGAACTCGGGGTACTTTCCCCGACTCAGAAACCCGTTGATCAGCTCCACGCGGGGGAAGTCGGCTATCTTTCAGCGGCGATCAAAGCCGTTGCCGATGCCCGGGTCGGGGACACCATAACCCTGGCCAAAAGTCAGGCCGCCCAGCCCTTGCCTGGTTATACCGAGGCCAAGCCCATGGTATTTTGCGGTCTGTTCCCCACTGATACTGACCAGTTCCCTGAATTGCGAGAAGCTTTAGACAAGTTAAAGCTCAATGATGCCGCCCTGTCCTACGAACCAGAAACCTCCAGCGCCATGGGGTTTGGTTTCCGCTGCGGATTTTTAGGACTGTTACACATGGAAATCGTCCAGGAGCGCCTGGAACGGGAATACAATCTCGATCTGATTGTAACTTCTCCTTCGGTGGTCTATCGGGTAACCTCAGTCACCGGAGAGGTGACCCATATCGACAACCCCAGCACTCTCCCCGATCCCAACCACCGGGAAAAAATTGAGGAACCCTATGTCCGGGTAGAGATTATCACCCCGGAGGAATTTGTAGGTACGCTGATGGAGCTAAGTCAGACCCGCCGGGGAGACTTTAAGGATATGAAATACCTGACCCAGGGCCGTACCACATTGGTTTATGAGATTCCCTTGGCGGAGGTGGTAACGGACTTTTTTGACCAGATGAAATCGCGATCGCGGGGGTATGCCAGCATGGAATATCACCTGATTGAATATCGGGTAAATCCCCTGGTCAAGCTTGACATTATGATCAACAAAGAGCCGATTGACTCCCTAGCCATGATTGTTCATCGGGACAAAGCCTACAATGTCGGTCGAGGGATGGTCGAAAAGCTCAAAGAACTGATTCCCCGCCATCAGTTTAAAGTGCCTATTCAGGCTTCTATTGGCAGCAAGGTGATCGCCAGTGAACATATTCCGGCCCTGAGAAAGGATGTGTTGGCCAAATGTTACGGGGGAGACATCAGCCGCAAGAAAAAATTACTAGCCAAGCAGGCCAAAGGGAAAAAACGGATGAAGGCCCTCGGCTCAGTCGATGTGCCCCAGGAGGCATTTATGGCAGTCCTCCGGCTCAACCAGGATTCGTAGAGGCAGCAGTTTATCGAGTTTGCAGAATTGTCCCAATCCCTGGATTAATAGAATATTGCCTGAAGAGATTAAGTCAGGGGAAGACCAAATCACCGCCTTGCGATGGCTTGAACAGAGGATAGAATAGACAAGATGGCTCTAGCCAGATAGGGGTAACTGAGCTAGATTTTTCACTGGTTTTTTATTGATCTGCTACTGATCTGTGAGTTGGAAGCTAGAAGATAAAACTAGAATGGTTTGTTTGCTCTGACAAGATGAAATCAAGTCTGAGGCTTTGATTTCATTTTAGGGTGCAGTTCCCTATAGTATTTCATTGGTAAGAAAATGAGAGTTTTAGTTACAGGTGGCGCAGGTTTCATTGGTTCTCATTTAATTGACCGCCTGATGGCCCAGGGCCATGAGGTTATTTGCCTGGATAACTTTTTCACAGGCAGTAAGCGAAACTTGCTGAAATGGTTTGACAATCCCTTTTTGAATTGATTCGCCATGACATTACCGAACCGATTCGCCTGGAAGCGGATCAGATTTATCACCTGGCTTGCCCAGCATCCCCAATTCACTATCAGTACAATCCAGTTAAAACTATCAAGACCAATGTGCTGGGGACTTTGAATATGTTGGGTCTGGCCAAACGAGTCAAAGCCCGGTTCCTCCTGGCCTCAACCTCTGAAGTTTATGGCGATCCCGATGTCCATCCTCAACCTGAGGAATATCGCGGGAATGTCAACACCATCGGCATTCGCAGTTGCTACGACGAAGGCAAGCGCGTGGCTGAAACCCTGGCATTTGACTATCACCGCCAGAACGGAGTAGAGATTCGGGTGGCTCGGATTTTTAATACTTACGGCCCCAGAATGCTAGAAAATGATGGGCGAGTGGTCAGCAATTTTATTGTTCAAGCCCTCAAAGGCACTCCTCTGACGGTCTATGGAGACGGGTCTCAAACCCGGAGTTTCTGCTACGTCTCGGACTTGGTAGAAGGATTAATGCGGTTGATGAATGGGGATTTTATTGGGCCAATTAACCTGGGCAATCCAGGAGAGTATACGATTTTAGAACTGGCTCAGAAGATTCAAGAAATGATTAATCCTGATGCGGAAACTCAATTTAAGCCCCTCCCTGAAGATGATCCCAAACAACGTCAACCGGATATCAGCCGCGCCAAGCATTATCTCAATTGGGAACCGACAATTCCCCTGGATAAAGGGCTGAGATTAACCATTGATGATTTCAGCAGTCGCCTGCTCTAAACCTTGAGATCTCAAGGTTTAGAGATTAGAATCTTGAGTTTAAAACTTTAAGTTTAATAGTTTAATAGTTTAAGAAACCCTCAAGAATGAAATTGATCGCGAACTGGGAAGAATAAAGGCAAGTTAGATTGGATACAGCTTGTTTCCATCCCATTCTACAAATCATCTGGACTGATTTGTAGAAACTGAGCAAGTTACATTGAATAGCTTGAGCCCTGAATTGAATGTCAAGAAAATCTGAGGATATCCCTATGCGTGTTTGTGTAATCGGAACTGGATATGTTGGTTTGGTGACTGGTGTTTGTCTCGCTCACATTGGCCATGATGTCATCTGTGTCGATAACAACGAAGAAAAAGTCAAACTGATGAAATCGGGCCAGTCCCCTATCTACGAGCCCGGACTGTCGGAACTGATGAAATCAAATATGGATTCGGGGCGGCTGACGTTTACAGCGGATTTGAGTGCTGGCGTGGCCCATGGAGAAATTTTGTTTATTGCTGTGGGAACCCCCGCATTGCCAACGGGAGAAAGTGATACTCGCTATGTGGAAGCGGTAGCCCGAGGGATTGGTGCTAACTTGACTACTGGATACAAAGTCATCGTCAACAAGTCAACGGTTCCCATTGGCTCCGGGGATTGGGTACGGATGATCGTGCTCGATGGAGTCGCCGAACGTCAGAAAGAACAGGGAAAATCCAGCACTGATATTGAAGCTGAGTTTGATGTCGTCAGTAACCCTGAGTTTCTCCGGGAAGGCTCAGCCATTTTTGATACCTTCAATCCAGATCGGATTGTCCTGGGTAGCAACAGCGATCGCGCCCTGAAAATGATGCAGCAGCTTTATACCCCGATTGTCGAGCGCAAGTATGCGGATGACGCTTCCCTTCCCCCTGTGCCGATTGTGATGACCGATTTGAGTTCGGCGGAAATGGTCAAGTATGCTGCAAACTCTTTCCTAGCGACTAAGATTAGCTTCATCAATGAGATTGCCAATATCTGCGATCGCGTCGGGGCAGATGTGACTCAGGTGGCTAATGGCATTGGTCTGGACTCTCGCATTGGCAGTAAGTTTTTGCGAGCGGGTATTGGTTGGGGAGGTTCCTGTTTTCCGAAGGACGTTTCTGCCCTGATTCATACGGCTGACGACTACAACTATGAAGCCCAGCTCCTAAAGGCGGCAGTAGAGGTGAACAATCGTCAACGGTTGATGGCGATCGAGAAACTGCAACAGGTTTTAAAAATTCTCAAAGGTAAAACTGTGGGGCTGTTGGGCCTGACCTTCAAGCCAGACACCGACGATCTGAGGGATGCCCCCGCTTTAATTATCATCGATCAACTGAACCGCCTGGGGGCAAAAATTAAAGCCTATGATCCCATCATTTCTCAAACTGGAATGCGACATGGGCTATCCAATGTGATCGTGGAAACTGATCCCGAACTATTGGCTGATGGCTGTGATGCCCTAGTATTAATTACGGAATGGAAGCAATTTCAGAACCTGGACTACAGCAAGATGGCCAAGTCTATGCACTCTGCTATCTTGATTGACGGTCGCAATTTCCTGGATCGGAAAGCTGTAGAAGCAGCCGGATTCCAGTATGTGGGGATGGGTCGTTAAGCGAGTTACAAGTCTGAAAGACCCAACACAGGATTGTTGGGTCTTTTTGTCTTGCGATCCGGCAACTGTTCAATAGCCCTTCTCAGTAGCCCTTCATTAATTACTGCACGACATTACTGCACGACTATTGCACCGGGCTAGAGCCTCGAGGACACTTGAGCCCAATTCCGGGAACTGGATTCGGGGACAGTGCTGGAGGTTGAGTAGAAGGTTGATCCGTCTTACAAATATTTGCCATTGCCATCACTCCCCCGTCGGATTGACCAACGGTTACAACTCCCGCATAACTGGGAAGATTATCCAGTTTGGCGGCAGCTTTCATCACAACAGTCTGAGCATAATCTCCCTGGGTCACGATGGAATAGGCATAGTCTTCGGTTTCAAGATTGAAATTGATGGCTAAGCTCTCAATTGAATTAGAAAAATGACCATTGGCTTTGTAATAAGCTTCCTGCCCGGTTGCCATTGCATTCATCACAAAGGAGGCTTGATTTTCTCCCTGGAATCCTGGAATATCTTCGGGTTTAGGAACTGAGAAGCTCAATTGGCAGCCAGTGAGAGCAAAGGGAGTAAGCAACAGCAATGTCAGCAATTTTTGCGACAGATTGAGAGTTTGAGCTTGAGAATTCATGGAGTGTCACGGGTGAATCAATAGGATAATGAATAAAACGTCAAATATTTCAGGACTGTATCTACTTGGCAAGATTCACTTAGTAGGTGGTTGTAATTGATCGTTAAATGGCAAGGGCTCTGGGGCTTTGCCCCAGGAAGAAGCCACTGCTCCCATCAATTTGCGTCAAGCTACTTAAGAATGGTATTGAGCCTTTGAGATTAGTTAGATCTACGAGCTCAAATAGGGATTTTCCTGAAGATTCTAATCAGAGGGTTTGAAAAGTTGGGTTTATTACCCGATCAATTGGGTGGTACCGCCTGAAATTCCTACATTTCCACTGTGGGTGTAGTTGGCTTGCACCCCCTAATGTCCTTTTCAAACACCCTCTACACCCTATCAATTCAGGGTGAGAAATTTATGAAAGACGTTGTGGCGATTTTCAATCCCGTACTTCACCAGCGTTAAAAACGCTATAAATAAAAATGTTTCCGTCCTGACTGCTGGAACTGCCACCCTAACAGTATGATCAAAGGAATTTAAATTCCGGTAACCCTGATTCCGGTCACACTCCTTCAAGTTTTCCGCTGTGAATGAATGACAACAACAAAACTCCCTTTTACTGGGTTCTTCAATTCATTGAAGCGCTCTTCCCTCTCAACTCAAATGATGTGGATTGGATTGGGCATCACCGGTTGCTTTGCTCTGATCGCGGTGCTTGCTCCCCTATTGCAAACCTGGGGTATCCTTCAAAGTCCTACGGAATTCTAGAAAATCCAATTCATCAACCTCCTTCCACTGCCCACTGGTTTGGTACGAGTCGTCAGGGCTATGATGTTTTTTCTCGAACCTGGTTTGGGGCTCAGGCTGCCTGGCAGGTACTTCTCCTAGCGACGAGTTTGAGCTTTTTGATCGGTGTACCGTTGGGGCTGGTCAGCGGCTATCTGGGGGGACGAGTTGACCGGGTATTGCTATTTTTGATGGATACCGTTTATACCTTGCCGGGATTGCTGCTTTCGATTACCCTGGCTTTTGTGGTGGGGCGGGGAATACTAAATGCGGCGATCGCCCTGAGTATTGCCTATGTGCCTCAGTATTATCGGGTAGTTCGCAATCAAACCGCCAGTGTTAAGGCAGAGCCATTTATTGAAGCCGCCAAAACTCTGGGGGCAGGGGTGTGGGGGATTTTATCCCGTTATCTCTTGCCCAATGTAATCCAGAGCGTTCCGGTCTTGTTTACCCTGAATGCGGCGGATGCCATTCTTACCCTGGGCAGCTTGGGGTTTTTGGGTTTAGGATTACCCGAGGAGACCCCCGAGTGGGGTCATGATTTGCGGCTGGCTTTAGAAGCGTTGCCCACTGGTATCTGGTGGACGGCTTTATTCCCGGGACTGGCGATCACTTTGATGGTGATAGGATTGTCATTTTTGGGAGAGGGGCTTGATGTCTGGATCAATCCTCAGTCTCGGCATTCATCTTCGGAAGACTAGCCATTGATAAGGCTGGATTATCCGACTCTTAATCATTAAGCAAAAACCACAGATCTCAATCCAGACAGGGTTTAGACCCATTAATTGAATTGGTGCCGTCATAAACTTAATGTGACTTAACATTCTACTCTGACCAATTTTCTAGAGATGGGTTAACTTACAAGAAGAGTGGCTATTAGAGTCCATGCAGTGACACTTCTAGTTTGCCAGTTTGTTTGTCAGTTTGCGGTTTTTTGATCGCTGAACAACCTGATAATCCAGGAGTAAGCTCTTAAAGCTGGGATTCTATAATTCACTTGCTATAATAGCCACCGAGGGTTCTAATCATTCCTGGATGACAATAGCATCAATGCTGTTCTCCAGAATTTTAGAGTCCTTATAAGCCTACTTTTTGATTGTTGGCTCCGGCAACGGGCAGATGATGGAAGATTCTGGTTTATCTAGTTTAGTCAGGGCAACTCCATTTCAGCTTAACTGAAGGGTTCACCTGATCAGATTAGACTGAACAGTTTGGTTAGTATTGGTTAGTCTATCAGGTGAGCATTATGGAGTGAACACCTTTTATGCTCAAGTATTACCCAATTTTCCAAGCTCCTAGCCCCTAGATTCCTGAAATTTCCCAAATTGCTGAAGAGATAAACTCCCATTGAAGTTTTAATAATCTTAAAGTCCCGGTACTTTGAATTTATTTGGGGAGAATTATTCTTAAAAAAGCGTGCACTTTTTGTGAGAAGGGCTACAATCGGAGAGGTTTCAATTAAATCTTGTTTACACCCCGAGGTGTTTTGATAACCAAAGTTCATGGCTAGATGATGATAGTTAATCATCTCTTTTGATGATCGTGTCGGCTTATCGTTATTAGGGTAAGCTGGCTGATGTCTTTTAGTGTAGACAGTTGTAGTGTAGACAGTTTCACTCCTTTCGGAAGATTGATTCTTGCAATGAGGAGCACGAGGAACGCAGAATGACCCATATGAATAACGGACTCGCAACCACTGTTCAGCTTGAGGTGGATCCCACTGAATTGCTTGAGAGGCCATCTGATTCAGGCAATGGTAGTAACAGTTTAGACTTGTTACTTGAACCTGAAGATGGCGCGGAGGACTATCTGGACTCTCAAGTGGAAGAGGAAGATAACAAATCTGGCAAGGCTTCGAGCAAAACTCGTCGTCGCGCCCAGCCCAAAAAGAAGCCTTACACCGAGGATTCAATTCGGCTCTATCTCCAGGAAATCGGTCGAATTCGATTACTGAGAGCTGATGAAGAAATTGAGCTTGCCCGCAAGATTGCTGACTTGCTGGAGTTGGAGCGGATACGGGAGCGGTTGATTGAACATCACCACCGAGCTCCCAATGACCAGGAATGGGCTAGCGCCGTTGAGATGCAGTTGCCGGAGTTTCGTCGTCGCCTTTTCCTGGGAAGACGAGCAAAGGATAAAATGGTGCAGTCTAACCTGCGTCTGGTGGTTTCCATTGCAAAGAAGTATATGAATCGGGGACTTTCCTTTCAGGATTTGATTCAGGAAGGAAGTTTGGGGCTAATTCGAGCGGCTGAAAAGTTTGACCACGAAAAAGGCTACAAATTCAGTACTTACGCCACCTGGTGGATTCGTCAGGCGATTACTCGGGCGATCGCCGATCAGTCCCGCACCATTCGATTACCGGTTCACTTGTATGAAACCATTTCCCGAATCAAAAAGACAACCAAGTTGCTCTCTCAGGAAATGGGACGCAAGCCCACGGAAGAGGAGATTGCCACTCGCATGGAGATGACCATTGAAAAGCTGAGATTTATTGCAAAGTCAGCCCAATTGCCTATCTCCCTGGAAACCCCCATCGGTAAAGAAGAAGATTCCCGGCTCGGGGACTTCATTGAATCTGATGGTGAAACCCCAGAAGATCAGGTTTCTAAGAGCCTGTTGCGGGAGGATCTTGAAAGCGTTCTCGATACCCTCAGTCCCCGGGAGCGGGATGTACTGCGGCTACGCTACGGTTTGGATGATGGCCGGATGAAAACCCTAGAAGAAATCGGCCAGATCTTTAACGTCACTCGGGAACGGATTCGCCAGATCGAAGCCAAAGCCCTGCGGAAATTGCGCCATCCCAATCGCAATAGTATTCTCAAAGAATACATCCGTTAACGGTTTTGACTTAGGCAGTGCGGTGAGCACTATTTTCAGCATCCTTTTCAAGGGTTTGCTCCATCTGGCAAGTGGGGCAAATCCTTAACTTTAATTTAACTTTAAGAAGTTTCAAATCAAGCAGGTGTAAAAGGCTCAATTAAACCGCCCCCCAATAAAATCTCACCGTCATACCAGACCACCGCCTGACCGGGAGTAATGGCCAGAACTGGATTGTCAAATATTACCTTTACCCGCTCCCCCTGACCGGCTTCAGATTCCAGAGGAATAATCGTAGCAGATTCAGCGGCGGCTCGATATCGCACTTGAGTCTCAGCCCGAATTGGCCCCTCCGGTTTTGCCATGGAGACCCAATTTACCTGCTGTACTGTGCATTCCATTTGACCAAGTTTATCGCGATCGCCAACAATTACCTGATTGCGTCCGGCATCCAGAGCCACTACATAGAGGGGATGGGGGGCGGCGATCCCCAATCCTTTGCGTTGACCGATAGTGTAATGATGCACCCCATCATGCTGACCCAAAACCTGCCCTTCAGTATCAATAATGTCCCCTTTCTGACCCCGGATATATTTGTCCAGAAAAGCCCCCATGGAGCCATTGGCTTCCACCAGACAGAGATCCTGGCTTTCTGGCTTATCTGCGGTTGCCAGGTGATATTGGGCAGCAATCTGGCGGGTTTCAGCCTTGGTCAACTCTCCCAGGGGAAAAATCACATGGGCCAAGATCTCCTGATTCAGGTCATAAAGAAAATAGGATTGGTCTTTATTTCGGTCAATGGCTCGGCGTAATTGATAGCGATCCTGAGCCCCATCATAGGTAATTCGGGCGTAATGTCCCGTAGCAATCTGTTCAATTCCGAATTCCGTTTGGGCATGATGTAGCATCGGGCCAAATTTAACCGCTTTATTGCATTGAGAACAGGGCAATGGCGTAATCCCAGCACGATAGCCTGCGACCAGATAATCAACAATACTGGCTTGAAATACATCCCGACTATCTACAATGTGATGGGGAACCCCCAACTGTTCACATAGCGCTGCCGCATCCACCATGCCTTCAGAGCAGCATTGACCCTTGCCCCGCATCAGCCATAGCGTTAACCCTACCACTTCATTCCCTTGGTGGTGCAAAATGGCAGCAGCAGTGGAACTATCCACACCTCCTGATAAACCGACGACAACTTTTTTCATGGGTTAATAGAATGATTCGTGATTAATGTAAGCTAATTTAGACTTAATTTCTACTCCGTCTTTCTGCTACGCCGATTTTTGATCAGAATTCGATTCAGACTCAATAAACAGGGTAAGCCAGCTAAGGGGATGAATTTCTATAGCGTGTCTCACGCTGCTTGAGCCCAGGGGTTGATGGTGCGCCGCGCCCCCAACTCCCAAATCCGTACCTCAGGGGATTGAAAACCGCTGTATCTGAACTTTAGAATTCTAAATCAGGATTCAAACTCAGAATTCAAAGCCAGAATTCAAATTCAGGACTCAAATTTGGAGCTTAAAGTCAGCACTCCAACCCAATTCCTCTGAAACCCCCTATACAGATTTTAACTAAGTGGTCAAGAAACTAAGTAGTCAAGAAACTGGGAATGTTAATTATTTCTATGATACTACAAAAAAACTACAATCGACTGATCCAGCATCTCTGGTCAATCTCTCTGCTCTCAACCCTTTGGTTCATCAGCCCTTGGGCCACCCCAGCCCTAGCGGCAAAACGCTTCGTGGTCTATGTCAACAGCGACAGTTCTCTCCTGCTTGAAGTAGTACAGCAAGTTCAACCGGGGGCAACCCTGCGAGAATATGACGACCGGATTGTGATTGACGTAGGGACTTACTTTCGAGCGGGGGAGGCCGAGAACCTGGTTAAACAGTTAGAACAACAGGGAATCAAAGCGGAAATTGCCGATCTAGAAGACGCTGAAAATTTTCAGGCGGCGATCGCGGCATTGCCTACTATTACGCCTCTACCCTCTCCTGAGAATTCCCCGATTGAGACAGATGTGCCCTCAGCGTTAGTCTTTCCTCAAGATAATCTGGGATTGTATCAAGTTGTGGTGAGTATTAGGGATGGATTGCTCCAGGAAGTTCGGCGGGTCAATCCCTTAGCTCAGGAGAAAATCTATCAAGGACGACTGCTGATTCATGCTGGCAGTTTTGTGAACCTGGAGAACGCTAGAAATCTCAAAGAAGAGCTGGCCCTGCGGCGGATTCCGGCAGATGTTGTGCAAACTCGGGAGGAAATGGAAGTTTGGATCGCTCTCCAGCCCATTGTCCCCGCCGTTACCTCTCCCGCAAACCCCCCTGGCTCAGGGTTGGGTCTGGCTTCCCAGGATAGCTACTTTGTCCTGGTTCCAGGGCAAGCTCAAAATCTGGCCATTATTCAACAGGACTTGGTAACCCTGGGGGCTCCCCCCGCCAGTGTCACCGTGCAGAATGCCTTTGTGGCGGTAGGGCCATTTACCAATGAAAATTTGGCACAGGAGTGGGAAAGTTACTTTTTAAACTCTGGTTTTGCGGGAGCAAAAGTTTATTTCGGGAAGTAATATTGGGCAGAGAAAATTGGGCAGAGAAAAGGCCATGAATCCTAGAGAAAAACTTGAGGAATTTATCGTCACCGCAGATCAGATGCAAGCCATCGAACGCCGGATGTTTGCGGCGGGACTCCCCGTGGCCGCATTGATGGAAAAGTTGCAGGGCTGATGGTTCAACAACTCCAGCCCTATTTGAGTGGTTCAACGGCTCGGGTGGGAATTCTAGCGGGCCCCGGTCATAATGGGGGTGATGCCCTGGTCATTGCTCGGGAGCTTTTTTTCCAAGGCCATGAAGTCGTAGTGTATTGTCCATTTTCTAAGCGCCGCACTCTAACAGAAGAGCACCTGAGCTATGTTAAGAGTTTGGGGATTCCAGTTGTAGATACCGCTGATGCCCTGAAAAATTGCCAGATCTTAATCGACGGTTTATTTGGGTTTGGGTTAGATCGGGCGATCACCGGGGGATTGGCAACGACGATTGCTCAGATTAATCGCTGGCAGAAAACAGTTTTCAGTATTGACCTGCCCTCCGGCCTACAAACCGATACGGGGGAAGCCTTTGGCATTGCCGTTCGTGCCACCCGTACCTTCTGTCTGGGGCTGTGGAAGCTGGCATTTTTTCAGGATCAAGCCCTGGAATTTATCGGAGAGTCAGAATTAATTGACTTTGATATTCCCCTAGGGGATATTCTGGCTGTGGTGGGGGAATCCCCTGACCTGGCTCGATTGACAACTCAACAGGTCATCAAGGGACTGCCCTTACCCCGGGATCCCGCCAGTCACAAATATAAAAATGGCCATTTATTAATTATTGCTGGATCGGCCCGTTATGCTGGGGCGGCAATTTTGACGGCTTTAGGGGCGAGGGCCTCTGGGGTAGGAATGCTCACCTTGGCCGTACCTGAACCGATTAAATTCTTGCTCAATGGTCAGCTACCAGAGGCTTTGGTCATCGGATGCTCAACCAATTCAGTTGGAGGGATTCAGGCCCTACCTGAGGATGTAGATCTGGATCAATATGATGCGATCGCCTGTGGCCCCGGGCTGACCCAGACTCCTATGGCGATTGTGGAGCAGGTTTTGAAGAGTACTTGCCCCCTGGTACTTGACGCGGACGGCCTGAATATTCTGGCGCAACTCAATCCGATTGCGACCCTGGCTCAACGGTCTGCCCCCACGGTGATCACCCCCCATCCAGGAGAATTTAAGCGATTGTTCCCGGAGATCTCAGAGGACTTAAATCATCGCATCCTGACCACTCAGAAAGCCAGCCATCTCACATCCGCCATTGTCGTCTTGAAAGGGGCAAGAACCTGTGTGGGTTCTGGGGGTCGAGTTTGGGTCAATCCCACCGGGACTCCAGCCCTGGCTCGGGGAGGCAGCGGTGATGTCTTAACTGGATTGCTGGGGGGTTTACTGGCGGCAAATATTCTGAGAAATCAATCCCTCGAGCTAACTACTCAAGCGGCGGTCTGGTGGCACGCTCAGGCCGGTCTTCAAGCGGCCCTAGAACGCACTGAACTGGGGGTTGATGCGGTCATCCTCACCCAATATCTCAATCCAGTTCTCATGCAAATCCCCATCTAAACCAGGAATATATGCCCAAATCTACGGTGACGTATTGGAACCCCTTGAACGGGGAGAGCAGTGACCAATGGCAGCCAATCCCAGGTATGGCAGGAAGCGCCGAAGAATTGACCTTGAGCCTGGATGCAGAAACCGGGGAATATACTCGTTTGACCCGATTTCATCCTGGGGCAGATACGAGTCACTTGGGGGGCAAAAGTCATCGCTATCCCGAAGAAATCTTTGTGGTTCAGGGTCGGCTTTATGACCAGGCATTTGATTTGTGGTTGGAATGTGGTCACTATGCCAGTCGGCCCTCCGGTGAAGTGCATGGCCCATTCAAAACAGAGACGGGTTGTGTCGTCCTTGAGATCTCCTTTCCTGGTCGGATGGGAGATTGACATCTAGATTTGACAAAATCCAACAAATCCAACAAATCCAACAAACCCAACAAATCCAACAAAAAATGATGAGTTCATCAGGTTTGTAGCGAAATCACCTCAATCTCAATCCTCTAGAACGATTGAGATTGAGGTCAGCTCAACTATTCAGCCCCAGCCCCAAGGAAAATTTGTTTCACCTGGTTGGCCTCAAACGTGAAGATCACTCCCCCGTAAACTGAGCCAGCAATGAAAACCTCGGGCAAGGCTGGAGTTGAAAGGTCTGCATCCATTCCGTAAGCCGCTTGAACCTTATCATAGGAGCTACCAATTGCAATGCCCCGCTTGGTGGTCAATGCTGAAGGAGCAGTCATTGTCACCGAAGCAATCACTTGCGATTGAGTCCTAGTC
This sequence comes from Oscillatoriales cyanobacterium RM2_1_1, assembly GCA_012033335.1. Lineage (GTDB taxonomy): Bacteria > Cyanobacteriota > Cyanobacteriia > Cyanobacteriales > Microcoleaceae > JBHJGO01. Next base: position 29,157 of record JAAURB010000029.1, on the reverse strand, counting down.
TCTGAGGCCATATCCAGCCGCAGCCCTTGTTGCGGATAGTTCCAGGACTGATGATACAAACCGTCAGCTCCCCAAAATGTAGGTTGATTACGACTTTCTGGTTCTCCTAGTAGGGCAAGTACTTGATCGGCGGGCAAATTAATCTTCAAGTCTCCAATGGCTTCGGAGTTCATCAACTCAAAAGGGTCAACCTCGGGGGACGCAACATCAGATTTTGGCGTTTGAGTCAGAGTTATGGGGCTCGAACTGCGGGAAACTCTGGAATGCCAATTCGCCAGCCCTTTTGCTGTCTCTTTTGCTGGCTTCGGCGAAACTGCCCTTGAAGTCTCTCCTGGCGTTAAATCTAGCTCTAGATTTGGGTTTGGATTTGGATTTAGATTCAAACTGAGACTGATAACCGCAAGCCCAATCCACAAAGAAGCCATCGTACTTTTAAAATCGTACTTTTAAAGTTTACTTTCAAAGCTTAAAGTTTATTTGTCGGGTTTAAGGATCTCCAAACCCAGAAACTCATACTAAATCATTCAATCCGGCTCGGGCCGCTTCAGCAACTGGTTCCACCTCATCCGTAGCTAGTTGTTGCAAAGCCTGATGGACATCGGCCCTGCCAAATTTTGCCAATGCCTGGGCAACCCGATGCCGTACCTGCCAATCCGGACTCGAAATATAGGGTATTAGCAAGGGGACTGCCCGTTCATCTTGCAGCTCTCCCAAAGCCCCAATGGCCACCGTCTGAATCAGCTCATTCTCCTGGTTGAGAGCATCTGCCAACAGATCAAATCCCTGGGACGCTCCCAATTCCCCTAGAGCCGCCACAATACTCATTTTCACCAACCACTCCGGAGTTCGGGTGTAGAGAGTCTGGAGGTCAGGGTAGGCTTCTTGCAAATGTAATGCTCCTACAGCATCCGCTGCGGCAGCTTGGACATCAGCCTCTGAATCATTCTGCATCCGATCGCGCAAAATTTCTAGAGTCAGGGGTAAATCCTGGGTTCCCAAGGTGGACAACTGACTTACCGCCGCATACCGCACCCGGGCATTGGCATCGGCAACAGCCTTCTGAATCAGTCCAAAGGCGATTGTCGGATCCAGGGTTCGCATCTGGTTCACTGCCCGCAGGCGATCGCCCAAATCTTCAGAATCAAGCCACTGCTCAATAGTCTCTGGCGTAACGGTCATAATTCTTGTTTACACTATTCTTACTGACATGGGTTGCTGATCTACCTTCTTGAAGAACGTCTATCAAACAAATTTTAAATAAAACCAAGGGTTCAGACCTTTAGCTGAAAAACAGCCAAGACGGCTGTGCCACTTTAATTGGATGATCCAATTGGATCATGCTAAACCGGGGTACCACCGGCTAGGGCCATGGCCTGAATAATATCTCCACAGGATAAAATCCCCACAAGCTTCTCTTCTGTACTGACCACCGGAAGCTGATGGACTCGCTTTTCATTCATCAATCGGGCGGCCTCTGACAAAAGTAAATCAGGGCTGACGGTAACAATGCCCTTTTTCGTCATGACTTCATCCACAGTCAATCCCAGAGCCTTGTGTAACTCTTGTTCATAGCGAGTGGGACTTTCTAGATAGATAATACTATCAAGAATCGTAATGTAGGCTGGGGGAGTGATGCCACTTTCTTGCCAAATAATGTCTGTTTCGGAGACCATACCGACCAACTCCCCCCCCTGATTGACCACGGGTAAACCGCTGATGCGATGCTCAGCAAGAATCTGGATAGCCTCCTTCAAGGACAGATTGGGACTGGCCACAATCGGATTTTGGGTCATCACATCAGCAACAATTTTTGGCATGGCTTCCCGTCTACAATTGACTTCGCTCTGTTGATTTGATCATACTAGAAAGCGGAGCAAGCCATCAATCAAGGTAAAGTTCAGAGGAAAGTTCAGAATATGATTAAAACATTCAAGTCTCAGGTTCTCGCTACTACAATGATTTTGATTGCTGGGATAGTCAGTTTGATGGCAATCTCTGATCCAGTGTTCGCTCAACCTACTGCTCAAACCATTCAGCCAGGGGCGATCGCGACTTTACTGTCATTTCCTGGCACTCGTCCTAGCCGTTTAGGGGTGAAGGAAGGACACCTCACCCCTTGTCCGACTTCCCCCAATTGTGTCTCCAGTCAAGGGGTCTCCAGTCAAGGGGTCTCCAGTCAAACTATAGATGACCCCGACCATGATATTGCCCCTCTAGCCTACGAAGGCTCGGCGACTGAGGCATTTGATCGGCTGAAACTGGTGCTGGAAACTTTTGATAATGCTGAAATCGTTGATTCAGATGACCATTATCTCTATGCCGAATTCACTATTCCTGTGTTTGGGTTTGTGGATGATGTGGAGTTTTATCTGGATGAAGCAACGGCAGAAATTCAGGTGCGATCCGCTTCCCGTTTGGGGGAATCGGATCTAGGGGTGAATCGCAAGCGGGTAGAAACCATCAGGGCATTGTTTGACTCCTGAGGATTGACCTGAGAAGTTGAAAGAAAAGTGAAAACTAGAGATTGAACTCAAGAGCTTTAAATTAACTGCTAACTAAAGCTTGGGATTGCCCTGAACAATGTACTTGAACGTGGTCAGGGCTTCCAGACCAATCAAGCCCCGACGATAGCCAGCCTGATTTGACATCCCCAGAAAAATGGCATCTCCACGATTTTGATGGCGAGAGAACTTGGGGGAGGAGTTAATAAAGCTGAGGGCGCTATTGACATCAAGGGCAAACTGGCGACTTTCTCCGTAGGATTCGGTGGCTAGACAGTTGGCATGGCCGCTACTATGTTGATTCATCCAGGCGATCGCTCCTCTAGATTCTCCACGAACCGAAAAGCGATAGTTTTGTTCAGATAGGGCCGTGACCATTCCGAGTCATTCACCAGGATCAGTTCTGGAAACTCGTCCACCAGGGTCTGATCTCCTTTGAGATAAAATCCCTCTTCCCGCAAACTATTCCACAATCGAGCCAGAAAGGAGCTTTTTTGTCGGGGATCAATCAGAACTTTTTCAATCGCATTAACGGGGTCAGGGGTGCTGGCATGACTTTCTAAGATCATCCAGCGAGCCAGATCCATGGTTGCTGTGGCTGACCAGTAGAGATAGCAATTGCCCATGGCAGAGCGTAGAACAGGAACCGTAGCCTGTTTCACAATTTTTTGTACCAGGTGGGGTCTGCCGTAAGGAATGATCAGGTTCACAAACTGATCTTGAGTGGCCAGACTTTGCAGATCAGCCTCCTCAATCAGGGGCAGAAATGTTACGCAGCCAGGGGGCATCCCGGCATCTTCAAGGGACTCCTGAATCACTGAGGTGATCACTTGATTAGAATGAGTTGCCTCACCGCTACCAACCAAAATCAAACTATTGGCAGTTTTCAGGCACAGTCCAGCGGCGATCGCCCCTAGTTCTGGAAATGCTTCATAAATCAGAGCCACCACTCCCAAAGGTACCAACTGATAGTAGGTCTGCCGCTGTTCCAATTGATAGGAGGTACCCACCACCCGGCCAATCGGATCGGGTAATTCCCCTAGCCGTTTGAGAATCTGAACGGTGGCATCTAGCCGTTCTGGGGTCAGCTTCAGCCAGTGGCTAATCAGTTCAGAGACCCGCAGCTCACGACTGGCTTCTAAGTCCAGGGTATTGGCTTCTAGAATCTCATTCTGGCGGCTATGGATACCCTCTGCCATACGTTTTAAAGCCTGGCTGCGTATATTTCCTTGGATCCTGGACAGGGCCACACTAGCAGCCTGAACCTGGAGTAGAAAATCTGTCAGACCCAGGGGATCAGAAGTATTAATTAGCATCTCCACTAACGCCTATATGCAAGCCAGACCATTAATGCCGGCAACATTGCCAGCATCACTGCTACCATGGCCCAAAGAATAATATTGGGGCCGGGGGTATACAGGGCCAGGGGCAGCCAGATTACCAGGGGAACCAATAACATACCCAGAGCTAGAGACAAATAATGGGATCTGATGCCAGTTCCGGTACGGCTCCATTGGTGGCCTCTCCACTGCCAGATTTGCTTATAGGGATAATGGGTCGAGAGTTGTTCTAGGGAATAACCGCTTTCATCAACTACAAAGATTTGCTGACAGCGATCGCAACCAAATGCTTCGGTCAGGGTAATGGGAACCAGGCGACCCCGCCTGCGGCAGGGACAAGGGTAATCTCCATTCAAATCAATTTTTTGAGCTTTATGGGGTGGCACAGCTAATGATCAGGAGTATTGAGCAAATTTAAGCAATCAGAAACAAATAACCTCACACTAATGGATCATACTGATCCATTCAGTCTTGTCAAACCCCTGCAACAAAAACCTACTGGTTGAGGATTTCTAGACAATCTCTTCTAGACAATCTCTTCCGGATCATCCTTTTCCAGACCGTTCTCTCCAGATTTAGCACTGGCCCAGAAACCTCAGGGAGATTTAAGGCAGATATTTCTGAACTACATCCCAACCCGTCAGGCTGACCATAGAAAACCCAAGCAACAAGGTAATATTCATCCCGATATGCAGGGGACGAGCCCAGGAATTTTCAGGATTAATTTGAGTGGCACTCCAGGCTGATACCAGTACCAAACCTATCACGGCCAAACCCGCAGGTAAATGTACAGAATGTCCCAGACTGCCGTAGTAACCCAGGGTGCCTACTAACCCGATAGCTAGTAGACCTAAAACCAGGCTCACCATGATGCTACCCACAATGTAGTGGAACGCTCGCAGCCATCCCGGACGGGGTTGCCCCGATAGGCGACTATAAAACATCCATCCACCACTGATTCCCAATAGGCCATAGGCCAACAAAGAAAAGCCCATTGACCAGGCCGCAATTTTCCAGAGCCAGAGAAAAGAGGGTAAATTCATCTAGCATTCCTCCTGAAAGCGAGTGTAGGTATTCCCATACTTAAACCAATATTGTTTTAGATCATGATTGGGAGTGTGTAAACTGGCTTTGACCTGGTAGAGTACAACCTGTCGATGATTTCCCATCCAGACCAGTCTGGACGGTTCAACAGAAATCATGGTTCCACCTAAACTCTGCACACATGCTTCAAATCGTTCAATGGCTGAATAGTCTAACGTCTCGAAAACAAAAAAATTTCCCGAGCAGACTAAATGGCGACTTCGGATCCAGGCTTGCATTTTTTTTTTGCAGTGGGTGGCAACATAAAACCGAAGTCAAGATGAATAGCTCAGAGAGTAAAAATCTAGGCTAAATTTATACTTTCAAAAGTTAACTTTAGTCGATAACTCTAGGGGATAACTTTAAGGAGCGATCGCCGGTAACTCTTGGGCAAAACTTTGACGTTTTTCAAACTTTAATGGCCCTTTGGCTGAACCCCAAACCTGTTCATGGGTATTCAAATCAAATCCCCGATCCCAACTAATGAAATTTGTTTCTGTCAGTTCTACTGTGCTGATCAAGTATGTTTGCTTACCATCTCGTTCAATCAAACACTGGTTTCCTTCAACCCGACCTAAAAATAAATTGTTCTCCTGTTTAAATACCATTGAACAATGATGCCGACGCTGAATAGAATCAGGTTTAATTGTTTTTAGAATTTCTGGTTCATGGCCTGCCCCCGCATATAGAAATCCATCATTAAGGCTATAGTTTTCAATATAAACCTGATTATCCTGGGAACAAAAACGATGAATTCCCTGACGGTAGGGACTCCAGATATCATAGTCGTAAACCTGTTCTGAATAAAACCCAATCCCAGAAAAAAATTCAAAAGGCAGCGGACGAAAAAATACCCGAATATGGGCATAATCCTTAGGATTCTCAGCGGCTTGCCTGGCATTGCTAAAGTCTCCCGCCAGCCTTTGAGCTAGGGCCAGAATCAGGTTTATTCCAGGATTTTGAGGTTGGGATAGCTGGCCTTCCATCGGTCAATTTGATTACAACTCTAAGAAACTAACCTGCGCAACTCCCTAAGAGCCTAGCTCAAAGAACGAACTTCTGATGAAAACGATGCTGTTGTCACCCCCGATCCAAGACTGGTTTTAATCAAGGAAACTCGGAAGCGAATATGTTCTGAAGCAAACCAGATTTTTTCCTCAGCCATGGCCCGATCATAGGGGGTGTGCAAAACAAACACGCCATCTGCACCAATCCTATACTGACCTATGGCTGGAATCGTCTCAGCATACCCCTGATCTCGCAGAAGCTTACCTTGATTGGGGCAATCTGTATCCGGAACCGGAACCAGAACCGTTGACCCCTCGACCACCTCCGCCTCATCCCAATCCGACTCCCCCTGCCAACTCATCCGAAAGGGGTGGACAATCAATTGTGGATCAACCCCATGGGTCTGGCAGAGATCTAAAACCTCCTGACTATCAGGCACCAGGGCCACAATCTCAATGGTAGAAATCACTTCCTCGAAATGCCGAAAAGCCAGATGATGAACGCTGCGCTGCGATCTCCACTGACCAATAGATCGTTCGATGAATTGAGCAATATCCACAAATCAAACCCTACCAGATGGCCAAAAATCAGGGACAGAGAAGATTGGGACTCCCCCGAAACTATTCGGGGGAGTTTAAAGCAGATATTAATCAAGGCGGATAAACCAAAATAGGCTAACCCATATTCTGGTTTTCGGTTTAAGCCCCGATCAAACCCGAGAGATTAACCAACCTCTGTAATGCTCACGATTCGGCCCCCAGCTCGTTGAATCCGCTGGATTTGAGGGGTCATTTTTGCCCCAGAGACCATATACTCACTGGTGCTAACCCGACGGGGACTATCGAATTTGAAGCCCGTGGCTACGATTTTGAACATTTTTTCGGTCGCATCCTTGGACACAGAACCCCGACGGCTGCCGGTGCTGGGCAGGGCAATCTTATTGCTGCTGTTAGTGGCGACGGATTGAACCAGGCGAGAGGACTTGAAGGCGCTATCTACCCCAGCATATCCCTGATAAAGCGACAGTGTCCGGTTATAGCCCAGTTGCTTCTGACCCACTTGACTTTTAGCACCCTGATAGTAAGGCACGATATTTTCCCCAAATTTCTCTTGATACTCATCGCTGTCAATGTAAGAGTCAATTTCAGCATCGTAGCCTTCTGTTGTACATCGATAGATGTGCTGAGAGACTTCAGCTTGATCCAGGGGAGCCCGACCCAAAAGATGCTTGAAATTTAGCTCTACAAAGCGATAAGGAGCACAGGGCTCAAAGTAACGAGACCGATAAAAATCAGACTTGGCTACGGCCCGAACCAGCTCCCGTACGGTCAGATTGCCATTGCAAAATTGAGACTCCACAGCGATCAATCGCTCACTTTCCATCACGTGGGGGTTGCCCAAAACCTGCTTGTAAACTGCCCGGATAACAACTTCGCGATCTCCCACACTAGCGCTGTTACGAAGCTCGACAGGTGCATCTAAAACAATAGCCATTGAAATTCTCCAAATTTAAAGATAAAAAATGATCAAACAATCTGAACTGGGACTTTTAAACTGAACTTTTGAATTAACTAGCTTGACGCAATTAGTTAGAAGATTGATGGGGGTTGAAGGGGGCAGTATCCCCTTCCTGGGTGAAGCCCCAGACCCCCTGCGATTTAACAATTAATCACAACCACCTACTTAACTGGGAATGATCAAAACTAAAAATTCAGGGTAGCTACCGTTGTCAGAGTGCCCCGGTAGCTCCAAACCTGACTGGACTAAACTGGGGTAATACTGGCAATCTGGCCACCTTCGCGGTGAATCCGCTGGTATTCCTCAGATAGCCTGCTCAACGGAACCAGGTAAACTTTATTGCTCAGACGATATTTGGAGACCCGATTGACCTTACCTGGAGACTTGTAAGCCGTTACCTCTACCCGGAAAACCTTGCCGTCCTCAGAGCCTCGAGCCCCAACGGCAGTCTGGGTTCTGAACCCAGGCTCTCGGAATGACCAGCCATCCCCAACGGCTCCTCCCGAAGGGGGGACAATGGGAACAGGAATGTTCTGAATCACTCGCTTATTCAGAACGGGAGCTTTGCCTGCCAAACTTCCTTTGAAATCGCTGCTAGATGCGCCCCGCAGCATGGCAAACATGTGGGTAAATTGAACCATCGTCCGCGCCGGTTCAGTCTTATAGCCCCGATAGTAAGGAACAAAATTCTCCCCGTAGTTGCTTTGATATTCGTCACTGTCAACGTAGGAATCAATCTCTGCCTCGAAGCCCTGGGTATCGAGGATTGTGCTGTGCATTCTCATCTCTTCCAGACCATTGGGGGTGCGGCCTAGAAAGTGCTTGAAGTTTAGCTCAATAAACCGATAGCGGGGACAGGTCTCAAAGAATCGGGAACTGTACAGGGCTGACTTCCCAACGGCCCGAACAAACTCGCGCACACTGAGCTCTCCGCGCTTGAACTGGGATTCGGGAACAACAGCGCGCTCACTTTCCATCACATAGGCATTTCCCAAAACCTGACGATAAACCGCCCGAATTACGGTTTGTACCTCTTCCTCTGAGCGTCCGGGCAGAAGCTCAACGGGAGAAGTCTGGTCGAATAGTTCTACACCTAGCTGGGACGCAGGTCCAAAAGCCATTTTTGAATCTCCTTTTAAGATTTAAATATTCATTCAGAATTCATTCAGAAATCTTTTTGTTGGCAGAAAAATTGATTTTCTCTCCAGATCAAGACCACAACTCAGATTCTTTAACCAGATTCTTTGACCAGATCCTTTGAACAGACGTTTTAAAAATTGGATAACGAAAACTCTGGCCAATCGTTGCTTGAAACGTCATCCAGAAACCGCATCACTCAACTTTAGAATCCTGCGATCGCCAATTATGATAACTGAGGTTTTATCTAAACTACCTGTTCAACAAGACCAATCAAAACATGAGCGGACTCTATTGCTAAGTAAAATAACGATAAAATCGCCCTTAACTAGATCTAGTTATACAATTCAACAGATTAATTTCATGTAAAGAAATATGAAAGTATCTGGAGTTTGCGCTTCATCTAAAACCCCTAAAATGCTGAAAATCCGAGACTTTGGGCCGTATTGCTGCGAGTAAAGGTATTCCAGGTGCCTAAGTCTTTGGAAGGATGACAACAGAGCATTGCTTTGACCTCATCGGTCAGTCCTTGAGCCAGGGTAAAATCGGCCCCTGCAATTCCCTGAAGTTGTTCGAGATTGGCATCGGTCAGATCGGCGGCTCGCAGATCGGCTCCCTGTAGCTCTGCTCCATTGAGTCGTGCCCCCCGTAGACAGGCTCCTGCCAGGAAAGTTCCCTTGAGGCTGGCTCCACTCAGGTAGGCCCCGGTTAAATTTGCCCCAGTTAAATCGGCTCCACTGAGATAAGCCCCCCGCAGGTTGATTTCATACAGATCTGCTGCCTTGAGATTGGCCGTATTGAGGAAGGCTCCACTTAAATTAGCTTGGGGGCCAATGGCCCCGGAGTTACGATAGTCAAAGCCTTCTGGCCAAGTGGTCTGAGAATTGTAAACCGCCAACTTCAACCGGGCTTCAGTCAGGTCAGCCCCTAGAAAATCGCACCCCTGAACCTGAGCCCGAAACAAATAGGTGTCTCGCAAGTCGGCCCCGGTCAAATTGGTATCTTGAAGATTGGCTCCCCGTAGATCCGCTCCCCTGAGGTTAACCCTGCTTAGGTTAGCTCCCCTGAGGTTGGCACCGATCAGGTTGACTTGACCCAGGTCTACCCCTGCTAAATGGGTTTGATTGAGCTGAACTCCACGGAGATTGGTTTTGACCAGGGAACGACCTTGCTGGATTGCCGCCAGAATCTCATCTGGAGTGGGAATTGCGATCGCCGGAGACGAAGCGTGATGAATAGCCATTAATCTAATACAAAAATGAACTGAAAAGTGATAAGCAGCTTGGCGCAATTCATTAGAAGATTGATGGAGGGGTGAAGGGGACACTGCCCCCTTCCTGGGGCTTTGCCCCAGACCCCCTTCCATTTAATAATTAATTACAATCACCAATTACAATCACCAATTACAATCACCAATTACAACCACCTACTTATAGTAATGAACTAAAGAGTTCAGCCTGAAGTTAGTCTGGGGCTAATTTGAGGATGGGAGTTGAAGGTTTGATCGGGATCCAACAGAACTCACCTTTATCCTAGAATTATCTAAACACAAGTTAAAGTTTTGTTGATTTTTCTTAAACCTGATCAGCCATCAAGGGTTTAAAGATGGTCTTTAAATACCCACGCGGAGGTCAGGTCTGACCAGATATTGTAACTGGATATATAGAAGTTAAAGGAAATTATGCAAGTCACAGTACCGATGACCATGATGGAGTTTTTTCAAAAGAGCGAGGGGGTTTGGTTTTCTCAGCGGGCCGTTCATCATTTTGACTCGGTACAGGACGAATCGGGAGAATCCAATTTGATCGTTAAAGTTCTGGCCAAAGACGATCCCAAGGTAATTGAAGTTTGCCAGAATCAAGACACAGACCCAGCATTAGCGACAGGGGGAGCCAGCTTTAGCTGGCAAGACAATTTAGCCAGTCAGGAACCCAACCCAGATTACGCCGCCATCCTGGTGGATATTCCCTTTGCTGACAATCCCAAATGTGGCAAGTTTCTCCGCAATCGAGGGTATGTGGAGGGGATTCCGGTGGTGGGGATTTATCACTTTGCCGAGGATGGGGTTCTGACGATTGACACGGAATATGAGCGGAATCAGGGCCAGGAACGTTGCTGGTTTGTCACCGATGACTTTCGGGTCAGGGTTAGTACGGTGAAGATGGCCAATGGGGTGAGCTTGATGAGTTACTGTTCCGAGCACCGTTGCGTTTCTCAAGCCACCCTGGAAGCCCTGGTTGAACGAAATCGAACCCGAGTTGTAGGGGCTGGGTCACCCCTTCCGTAGGGGCTGGGTTACCCAGCTCAAACCGATACCTGCCGTTCAAGCTGGGAAATGGCCAGTTGCATCACCGATTGGATCTGAGGTTCTGGTTCCTGAGATAGGGAAATTCTGAGGGATTCCAGGGCCATCGGATCCCCCAATTTCATCAGTGCCAGGGCGGCGCTCTTGCGGCTCTCGTTTCTTCGGGACTGGAGTAGCTGAATTAGTTGGGGAATGGCAGGTCGATAATTTAGATCTCCCAAAACCATAGCCGCCTGGTTCTGAATGTCTGGGACTGGATCTCCCAGGGCTTGGGTCAGAAGCTGGAGGAATTTCTCCTCAGGATGGCTCTGGACAATATTGGTAATCGCCCCCAAAACCGCTGCCCGCACCTCATCTGAATCCGAACTAAACGCCTGGTAAAGTTCCTCTTTTACCTCTGCCCCCATGAACGCCAGAGCCCAAGTGACATGGCCTTTGATGCTTTCAGAATGTCCTGGGGTCTCTAGAATCCCTAACAAGGGCGGAACGGCAGCCTTGCCAATGCGGGCCATGGCCCCCACCGTTGAGCCCTGAACGACAGTATCCGGGTCATTGAGTAACGCCTGAACCAGGGTGGGAATTGCCCCTGGATCGGCGGTCAACGTCAGAGTTTTGGCACAGGCCCGACGAACAACGGGGTTAGGATGATGGGTTAGCCCCTCTAGTAAAACTGATGTTGTCGATCTACCGATTGATCCTAGGGTTTCGGCTAGAGCCAGCCTGACCATTCCTCGAGCATCCGCAAAGCCTTCGACCAGTTGCTTTAAGGTTGCTTGATCGGTATCGTCAAAGGTCTGGGCTTCAAGTTGCCCTCGAACCTGCTGGAGTAGCGCATCTGTTTGGTGTTGGTTCAGCAAAATGGGATCATCCCCGGGCTGTATTTCAGGTTGCATCTCAAAATCAGACATAACGGCTCAGGATTGATCAAATTAGATAAAAATTTTGGGGGTGCAGACCTCTGGCTTACTAGAAAACAGCCGAGATCCCTATTTCATTTTATGGACTTTATGATATGGACTCTATGATATGGACTCTATGATCCTGGCTCTATAATTTCTAGAGCATGTGTCAGGATTGCAGATTCCAATGGCGGCCAGAGCTTATGGATTATTGATCAACTTGGCCTGCCGTTCCCGAAGCTCCTCAAGACTGGCATCAACCTGAGCCAATTGAGGTTCCAGGTTTGCCATTGTAGCGGCTTTGGACACTTTGGCGCGTTTGGCCGTTTCCAGGGTTTCATGCAACAGCGATCGCGATATTTCTCATATTCTGCAATCAACTCGGCAATTTCTTCAACGGTAATGGTCTGATTTTCAGGGGATTCTGAGTCTGTCATCGTTTTAATAGTTTTAATCATTAATCCTCGAAAGCAGAGCTAAGCAGGTGATTGTAATGAGTTATTGGATGGAAGGGGCACTGTCCCCTTCACCCCATCAATCTTCTAAAATTGCGTCAAGCTACTTATGATTTCAGATTTTGAATGGTATGCATTTGCTCAACCCGAGAGACAGCACTGATCGCAGATTCCCGGACATAGCCATCAGCAGATTCGTCCTGGGCCAAGTCTCGCAGGATTTTAATGGATTGAGGATGGTCAATCGAGCTAATGGCATTCAGGATGGCGATCGCCAGGGCCGGGTTATCAGTTTCCTGCAAGCTGATTGTTAGCATCTCTAGGGCTGGAACACCAATCTCCCCTAGGGCCATTGCCGTAGCAATATTCACCACAGGGTTTGGATCCTGCAGCACCGTATTCAGGGCTTGTAATCCCACTGTTGGGAAAGGATCCTCAGGATGGTTAAAGGCAACCTGAGCCAGGGCTTTGACGCAACTCGCCTTTACTACAAGGTCTTCGGTGGTCAACAACAAATCCACCACGGACCCAACAGAGTCTGTCCCAATAATTCCCAAGGCTTTTACCGCCGCCCGCCGATAACTGACATTGGGCTCCCCCAAACTCTTCAGTAACCGGGGAATAATCTCCGGATCTGAAGTTTCTGCCAGGGCCCACATGGCCCGCTCTCGCAGGTGGGGATTGGGGTGTTTCAGTTGATTGAACAGGGCATCTGTGGTCATGGGTTCAAAGGGATTTCTGGTTTCTGGACATAGCAATCATCATAAGGCTTCTCTAAACCGTGAATGCAGTCGGATCTCTTACCTCAGCAGGTTAGAAGCCTGGACTACAACTCTTCAACAAAACAGAGAAACCCGTAGAAAGCCTCCTTACCCAGTCAGGCAAAGCAACTATCCACGAGTCCCTGGCTACTCAATTAAGAGTACTTAAGAAGAGTACCCAATCAAGACTGCTCAGTTAAACACCACTGATGGGATTCAGTTCCCTTAAGATAGGGAGTTGATTACATAGTCGAGTAGAGCGTTGTACTCAAGCAGCGCTTGAGGAGACATGTCGCGAGGAGCGCAACCTCGGTTCCGAGCGAAAGTCAAAGCGGCAACATAAGGAGCAGTAGGCAGGTTCAAGGCGCGGTAAACTTCACGCTGACCGGCAATTCCCCACTCATCTACAGGGCCAGTGCCACCCACAACCAGACAGTAGTTGATCAAGCGCATGTAGTGCTTGATATCCCGTAGACACTTTTGCTTGAAGGTATCGGTGGAGTTGGCTTCACCTTCATTGTTCAGGTAGGGGTACTTCTGAATGCAAGCATTGTAAGCTTCTTGAGCAACGTTATCTAAGTTGCTAGCAAGCTTCTCAGCCGCTTCCATCCGAGCTGCTGCTCGCTGGAGGCTACCCTGTACGGATTCGAGGTCAGAAGTGGTAGGAAAACGTCCTGCCGCATCAGCAGCAGAAACCACTGTAGTAACAACTGATTTCATTTTGTCTTTCTCCAGATTGGATGTATTAGGATTTTGGTCTTAACGTTACAGTTTGAACTACAAATTGAATTCAATATGAAGTTGTCTTCAAGAATTATCTTCAAGAATTGCCTTCAGAATCGTTCACTGTGAATGTTTTGCTGCAGTTCTGGTGCAATTAGCTCAGGGCTGAAATGACCCGATCAAAGTAGCTGGCTGCTTCAGAGGTAATCGCGGAGCAATCGCCCTGAATCATTTCATTTTTCTTATAACGGTTGCCAGCTTGAGCCTGGCTGTTGGTGCTGTTGATGTGGGCCAGAGAAGCAGCCTTCATGATTTGAACCGCCCGAACGGTAGAACCTGCAGGTACACCTAAAGCAATGTAGGTTTCCTTCAAACCATTCAAACAACGATCATCAAGCACAGAAGAATCCCCAGACAGTAGGGCATAGGTGATATAACGGAGAACGATCTCACCATCCCGCAGGCAAGCCGCCATCCGACGGTTGGGATAGCAATTACCACCCGCCTGAATCAAACCAGTATTCTCACAGATCATCCCGGCAACTGCGTCGGATACGATGCAGCTGGCGTTGCTGGAAATTGCATTGACAGCATCAAGACGCTTATTTCCTTCAGAAATGAAGCCCTTGAGTTTATTGAGGGAATCGCCTCCAATGCAAGAGGTACTGGCATCTGCTGTTACGACAGCTCTTGAAAAAGCATCAAGCATTTTGCTCTCCTTAAATTAAATCCTAAAAACTAGCCGACCGATTGAGTCAATCCTGGCTAACAGAATCTAAACATAGAAGCAACCCGTTACCTCTGTCTCGCAAATGAGAGAGAAGTTAACATTTTGTAATTTTTGAGTCAGAATTTCCCATTTTTCTGTGGCCCTCTCCAGATTGGGCTTGTCATACTTCTTCATACCAAGAGCTTGAACGGCGCTTTATGACTTGCGTTCACGGCTTATGACATCATGCATGATTTGTAAAACGGAGTGAATGGTGGGCTGTCTACTCATGAATTTCCCCATTGGGCATGACTGCGCCCCTCAACCGGGCTCCGATAGTAGTAGCGCTGCTCAGTTCCACTCGGGTCAAATAGGTGTAGCTGAGGTTGGCATTGCGGAGGTTAGTACGGGCCAGGGAAGCATCGGTCAGGTCAGATTGGGTCAGATTCGCATAGCTCAAGTCAGTACGACTGAGGTCAGCCCTGACCAGGTTGACTCGGCTCAAATCAGCATAGGCAAGATTGGCATTGGCGAGTTTGGCATCATTCATCATGGCATCACAGAGTTCGACTCGCAGGAGTTGAGCTTGGGCCAGAACGGCCCGTTCTAGCTTGACTTTTTTTAAATTGGCACCGATGAATCGGGCTTCTGTTAAATTGGCTTCCGTCAGAAAAGCGGATTGTAAGTTGGCGCTGTTCAAATTGGCCTGATAGAGACTCGCTCCCCGCAACACAGCTTCACTCAGATTGGCTCGACTGAGATTGGCTCGGGTCAAATCCGCTCCCGTCAGGTTCACCCCTCGCAGGTCAGTACCTCGCAGATCTGCGCCCCTGAGATTTGCCCCTTCGTACAGACGACGTTCATACCGCATGTTGGCCCCCCGCAGAGAGGCTCCCCGCAGGTCTGCACCTTGCAGATTGACGCCTCGCAGATCGGCCTGAATCAGATTGGTATCCAGCAAAATAGATAGGGCCAGATCGGAGTAGCGCAGATCAACTCCCTGCAAAATTGCGCCATGCAAATCCGCATCCCTTAATTTTGCCCCATTCAAACTTGCCTTGTTGAGATTGGCCCCACAGAGTTTGGCTTTGACCAGGTTGGCACGGTTCAGGTTAACTCCATTCAAGTAAGCAAAGGTCAGATTTGCATCCTCGAGGTCAGAATTTTCCAGATTGGAACCGATCAGGTCTACATAACTCAGTTCAGCTCCCCGCAGATGAATTCCCTGAAAATTTCGTTCTCCAGCTTGATATTTTTCAAGAAACTGTGCGGTGTCCATAGGCTCTAGATAAGCTGACTGGGGTCAGTGACGATTAAACTCTTGAGTCCAGGCAATCGATGAACTGCCTGACTTGCGACCGTAAACCTTGATCTGCTCAATAGTAACCACATTCAAGAACAGTAACTTTTTGTAAATAAAAGGAGCTGTTAATGCCTGGGCTGGAATCTGGGCAGACTCAAGAACAACCTGTAGACAGGATCCTTTAACTTGAGCCTGGGCTAAAATTCCCCGGGGTTTGAGAGACTGATTCAGTAATTGGGCGATCGCCCTGGCATCCCCCTGACCAGCCAAATTCATCAGCTTTTGCTGATTAATTGGAGAGAGCTTGGTTTGTCTGGAGGGAGAGGGTTGCAGGGCGGCATTTGAGGGTGCTATGGGCTCTGGGCCAAGGGTTTGCTCCAGGTGGGTGATTTCACCATGCAGTTCCCGGAGAAACTGTCTCAGGGATTGAGATTTTAGCATGACCCGTTGTTCTGCTATTTCATTTTGCAGGCAGTCTGTTTCCAGGGCAACATTGAGTTTACTAAATAATTCATTCAGGGAATGGTTAGCCGCTCTCAAACTCCGTTCAATCAGTACTCTGATTTTCTCTTCGACTTGGAGATTCTGAAAGGTGGAGTCTGGGTTGTCCTCTTGAACAGGATTTTCAGCTTGAGGGGTTTCGGCTTCAGGAGTTGCAGAATCTGAACCCTCAGTCTCCGGATTAGCCTGACCTAACATCGGAGTCGTCACAATATGTACCGTCTGACTTTCGCTCAAATCAATCCCATTAAACTCTCCATCGACGGGCAGGCTAAAGGATTCCACCTTAGAGTCACTCAGATCGGCAAAGGTAGGATTGGTCACTAATAGATTAAATCCTTCATGACGTTGAGCTTGACCTGAAGCAGAGGGCTCTAGGGCAAATCGACGGGCGTAAATTGGGCTAAGTGCTTCTATGAGAACTGTTGCAGCTTGCAGGTTTTCATCTGGATGATCCAGGTATGCCGCTAGCTTCTGAAAATGGGATTCCAATCCAGGCAAGGTGGGAAAAGCATTAAAAATCTGTTGAATCAACGAATCGAGACTCTGGGATCTCAAGCTTGACCAATCCTGTTCACTATGGTCAAACTCATGTTCTAAACTAGAAAACAGCAACAATTTGAGGCGCAGAGGGTTGCTGTGCTGCATAATATTGCATCGAATATTGATCAATTCTGGTTCTAAAGACTGATTGAGATTCTTCGAAGACTTTGAGCTTTTATTTGCAGTTGAGACCCTTTGGGTACTCTCAGATTCAAGATCTTTATTATTCTCGAAGTAGAGCTTGCTGACCTGACTTAAAATAGTATTGATAACAGATGAATAATCCGACTTTTTGTTAATCTTTGATAGAATGTAATCCAATAGTTGGTAAAGCCTGTCCAGAGTTTGGGTCTTGAGATAGAGCTCCTGAACCAAGGTTCTAATCGGAACATCGGTGAGCTGTTCAGCATCATTTTCCCACTTACCCCGACAGGCACAAAACATGATTTTTTTGATCCGCCCTAGGTGGATATCTTTCTCTAAGCTTTTAACAACCTCATCAAGTTTTGATGATGGCATTGACAACCTCCATCCATTAGGGAAATCAGATCAAATCTTTGGGCAGTGTTTGCGTATCAGTTAATTTGAATCTCAAAAACATGCAACCAATTTATTAAGCGTTTGCAGAAACAAAATTAGTCTGCAAAGTTAGTCTGAGAAAATCTAAGATATTAATTATGTCTCGTTGGTACAAAACCGATCAAATCCTCGGGGACAGGACTACAGATTCCCATAACCTATTTTAGATTGAGAGATTGATTTCTCTCAACTCTCTTGTATATTCCGGGATATTAATTCAGGATCAGAAATGGCAGATTTTGATGTAATTGTAATTGGTAGTGGAATTGGGGGTCTGGTGGCTGGGTCACTTCTGGCCCGCCATGGTAAAAAATCCCTGATTCTCGAGAGTCATTGTTATCCCGGGGGGGCGGCCCACAGTTTTTCCCGACAGGGATTTGTATTTGACTCTGGGCCTTCATTCTATTGTGGATTGGCTGACCCAACTAGCCTGAACCCTCTCAGGCAAGTTTTAAAGCTTCTAGGAGAGACCCTGGATGTTTTAGCCTACAATCCGTTGGGACATTACCACTTTCCAGAAGTTAGTCTCCCCATCAGTTGTCAGAGCGCTCAATATCGAGCCAATATCGCTCAGGTCACGGCCCAAGGCGCTATTGAACTTGCAGGATTCGAGCAACGGCTACTGAAGCTATATCAAGGTCTACGTCAGATTCCGACCCTGGCTTTAAGAGCGGATTGGCAACTCCTTCCCCTGCTGATCGGGCGCTATGGTGGGGCGTTGCTGAGATTGCTGCCGCAAATCAGGGAGATTTCAGGGTCAACGGGGCAAATTCTAGACCAAACGGTAGCCGATCCCTGGGTACGGCGGCTGATTGACCTAGAGTGTTTTTTGCTCTCTGGACTCAAGGCCGAAGGTACAGTGGCTCCGGAGATGGCCTTTATGTTTGGGGAGCGAGATCGGGTAGCCGTTGAATATCCTATAGGCGGTAGTGGCGCTATCATTGACGCTTTGGTTAGTGGTTTAAGGCGCTGGAATGGGGAACTGCATCTCAATGCCCATGTTGAACAAATTTTAGTTGAGAACAATCAAGTTCAGGGAGTTCGGTTGAAAAATGGCGAGTTGCTCTTCGCCCCCATCGTCATTTCTAATGCCACCCTCTGGGATACCATTAACCATCTGTTGCGTCCTGAGGATCTCCCTGCTAGCTATCGTCGCCAGGGATTGCAAACTCCGGCAGTTGAGAGCTTTATGCATTTGCATTTGGGCATTCGATCAGAAGGGTTGGAGTCCCTGACGGGCCATCATGTGGTAGTGCAGGACAGTAATCAGGATATTACCGTTCCGGGCAATACCTGTATGATTTCGATTCCATCGGTGTGGGATCCAAACCTGGCCCCGCCGGGACATCACGGGGTTCATGCCTATACCCTGGAACCCTATGCTGGCTGGCAACTCGACTCAACCTATCAAGCCCGAAAACAGGCGCGATCGCAGATTCTCTACCAAGCCCTGGAACGAGTCATTCCTGATATTCGGAGTCGGGTGGTGTTGGAGTTAATCGGCACTCCTTTAACCCATAGCCGATTTCTTCGGCGATATCAGGGAACCTATGGCCCCGCAACTGCAGCGGGCCAGGGCAGCTTTCCAGGGCCCCATACCCCCATTCGAGGCTTATATCGGGTCGGAGATAGCACAATGCCAGGGATTGGAGTTCCGGCGGTGGCCGCCTCTGGGATTCTCTGCGCCAACACCCTGGTCAAACCCCATCAAACTCTGAAGTTATTGGATTGGCTCAAGTGACAAACCTAGAGGGCCTGGTATCGGATGAACTGATTTATTCGAGGTTTGCCGAACCGTTTCCAGGCATTACCCCCCCGCAAAAATAGCTCCATCCAGCGTACCGCCTGTTTGCCCTCTGCCAGGGGCCACCCCGAACTACCCGGGGCAAAGGCCAACGTCCCCTCAGGAACCCGAAAGCTACCATCAGAATAGATCGCATCACTGACCGTATCTCCTACCCGGACGATGACTTTGCTCTCTGGCTGCAAATTCACAGAATCGGCGGGAATTGTGGTCTTGATATTGCCGTAGCCATCCACCCAGGCCACTCGATCCAGAGGAAAATCGGGGATTTGTTCCGGTTGAATCACCTCTCCCAATAGACTGTTATCCCCTTGAGTCAGGGCGATCGCAGCCTGGGGAAACACATCCCGGGAGCGAAACTGAGATCCGCCTCGGGAGACCTGAACCGTATGGATAGATTTGGCTAGATCTTTGACGAAGGACAGGGTGTAACCCGCTAAAACCCCAACAACCTGAACTTGATTCGGCAGCAATACATAGGTCAAGCCTTCTCCTTCATTATTGGGTCTGGCCTCTGGATCATCCTGGCGAGGGGCGCAGTTGTGGTAGATTAACCGCTGTTCTGGCCCTGGATTGAGCCCAAGCTGAGCAATCCAAAAGCCCGTTGCCAGGGTATTGAAGGGCGACACCGATAGACAGTGAACCTGGGCCATCGGCAAATGCAACATCAAACGTTGAATCACCTCGGTAAAGGCTGGATCACCAGTGCCATAGTCCGCAATCAGATGAATTAACATTAAAAAATTCTCCTGGAATAACTGGGGTATCAGCTTCAGGCGTTGGTCTAGAACCCTCTACTTTGAAGTTGAATTCACCCCGCCTGATGGGGTTACCCAATATTTATAAGTAGCTTGACGCAATCAATTAGAAGATCCATGGGGAGATGAAGGGGGCAGTGCCCCAGACTCCCTTCCATTTAAAAGTTACTTACAACACCTACTTATATGTTCTGAAATTGACAGAAATCAACCGCAGGATTTTGTATTCAATTCTGTCTACATCCTAAAACATTTGAAGCATTTAAAGAATTTGACAGAGAAACTTTAGACCGTACTTTTAAGAGCTTAAGTTCAATTTAAGGTTAACTTAAGGTTAACTTAAACTACTGAAAAACCAGTCTCAAGTTTTTGGTCTAATGCTTATCTATATCAACTTGGGGTGAGTTTTGATCCATCCCTAGCGGCAGTGTCACAATAAATGTTGTGCCCTGATTGACTTGACTTTCCACCTCAATCTTGCCTTGATGGAGATTGGCGGCCCGTTGGGCGATCGCCAGACCTAACCCAGTTCCAGGAATATTACCTACATTATTGGCCCGATAGAAAGGCTGAAATAGTTGGGCTTGTTCCTCTGGGGTGATGCCAATTCCTTGATCTTGCACCCGCAATTCAAGTAGCTGATTTCGAGCTGAAAGTTTAATCAAAATTCTACTATCTTTTGGGGAATATTTAATCGCATTACTGAGGAGATTACTCAATAGATGCCAGAATAATTGTTCATCCAGGCTAGCCTCAATCACTTCCTCAGAAGATAGCAGTTCAAGTTGATAGGAATCTCCAGCACTAAACTGTAACCCTTCAATCAGGTCTCGACAAAAGCTGACAACTTCCAGGGGTACTCGATCAACTGCTATTTCGATAGATTCTGCCTGAGCAAGGGTCAGGACATCCTCTAAAAGTTGAGTCAAATTATCAGTTGCCTGATGGATTCGGCGAAGATATTGCTGTCGTTTATCTGCGGATAATAAATCCTCATGTACTTCTAATAAATGGGTTGACATTTTAATAATTGAAATGGGTGTTCGCAAATCATGGGATGCCATGGAGATATATTGGGATTTCAATTGATTTTTTGCCTCTGTCTCCTGCTGAAGCTTTTGAGCGGAGTTCAAAGCCTCTTGCACTTTTAAACTGGTTTGATGACGGGATAGGGCAATTTGAATAGCAACTTGCAATTCTTTGCTTTTAAATGGCTTTAATAAATATGCAGAGGGAGAGGTCTGACTGACCCGATTGAGAGTCACATCATCGGCATTGGCCGTGAGATAAATAATTGGAATATTTAAGGTTTCTTGGATGTGTTGGGCTGCTTCAATCCCATCAATTTCCCCTTGCAAAATAATATCCATCAATATCAGGTCGGGGGTAGATTGAGTTGAAATTTGAATTGCCTCCTCCCCAGAAGCAACAATATTCTCAATCTTATACCCCATTTTTTCTAGGCGAGTTGCGATATCCTCTGCGACTATCGCCTCATCTTCAACCACTAAGATTCTAATATCTGGCATATTTTGATGGTTCTCAACGTTAATCCAACCTGAAGAATGTAATTTTAAAAATGGCTCCGTTTTGATTGTACATCTCTAGCTCTCCTCTCAATTGTCGGGTCAAAGCTCTCACTAATCTTAATCCCAGGGAAGATGCTTGGGTAATATCAAGATTCTCAGGTAGCCCTACTCCATTATCTTGAACCCTTAAACAAAGTTGTCGCCCGTCTCCATTCAGGGAATGAATTTTAATTTTAACTTCGCCTGCTTGATCTGGAAAAAATCCATGCTTCAACGCATTAGAAACTAATTCATTAATTAATAAGCCACAGGGAATGGCTGTATCAAGATTCAGAGTAATTGGCTCAATTTCCAGATGAAATTTAACTCTTTCGAAGCTACTGTAGGAATGTAGAAGGTTTTGAGTCAGGCTGTTGATATATTCTTTAAAATCGATTTTTGCCAAACTATTAGACTGGTAGAGTTGTTCATGAATCAGAGCCATAGAGCGAATTCTATCCTGGCTCTCTTCCAAAATATTTAGGAGCTGAGGATCATCTGTTGCCTGGGATTGTAATGAAAAAATACTGGAAATAACCTGGAGGTTATTTTTAACTCGATGATGGACTTCCCGAACCAATAAATCTTTTTCAAGCAGAGAATTCCTCAGTTCTTCCTCCACTAGCTTGCGATCGCTGATATCCCGGATCAAGACCATAACCTCTTCATCTCCACTGATAAAAATCCGTGATTCCCAAAATTGCAATTTATCTCTGGCTCTAAATTGATATTCAAAAGTCTGGAGCTGACCGGTTTTCAACGCTGCAGCAACGGCTGTAAGGGTCGGCTCTGCAAGCGCTGGGGGCAACACCTGATCTACATTTTTATTGAGAAAATCTTCAGGGAAAAATTGAAAACTGTGACGATTAGCGGGCTTGTAACTAACAAATTTTCCCCCTCGATTAATTCGCAAAATCAGGTCAGGAATTGCATTGATCAAAGCTCGATTGGTAGCCGCACTTCTGAGCAATGATTCCTGAACTTTTTGACGTTCGGTAATATCCCGGGTCACTCCCTGGTATCCCTGCCATTCATCCTGTTCACTAAAAACTGGAATCCCACTGGTTTCTACCAATAAATAATAGCCTTCCTTATGAGCAAAAATATGCTCTAGGTTAGCAATTGGTTGCTTCATTTCTAAAAATGAGTTGATCACTGTCGTTAACTGATCTTGCTGTTCTGGCATTAACAAGCTCAGACAATGTTGACCTAGAATTTCTGTCGTCTCATAACCTAAAATATCTTTGACTTTAGGGCTAACGTAGGTAAAAATCAGGTTTTGATCAACTTCCCAGATGATTTCATCAATAGTTTCAGTGATCTTACGAAATCGAGCTTCATTGGCTTGAAATCTGCTGAGTTCTTGACGTTGCAGTAGTAGCTCAATTGCTAGCCTTAAGACTTCTAAATTCGTGGTTTGAGTCAGGGTGAGGGAGAACTTGTCAATCTGTGTTACCGGACTTGAAGTCGAGTTTAAAGGATGAGGTGAATCGATGTAAATAATAGGCAGATTAAATCCAGATTCCAGGAGATATTCCTGTGCTGCTGCTTGATTAGCAGAGTCAACTATCATCAGATCAATTATTTCAGTTGACTTATCAGTTGACTTAAGTTTCGGGTCAGTAGGAAATATAACATCACATCCCAATAGATTCAAACTGGTGTTTAATTCAGTTTGATAACACCCCTCCTGAATATGGATTAAAATCTTGTATGAATTTTTCATAGAGAAATGGTCAATCTCAATATCTTGAGTCAAAGGGATTAAAAGCCATTGGATCGGCCAATAGGCAACAGCCATTTCACAGTCATCAGGGCAGAAGTTATGTTAACTAGTTGACATAATTCCTCCATTCTCCCTGCAAGGTAAATGCCGCCCAAAAGTATGGAGAAGCCCAAGCTTGTTGTTTCCACATTTCAATTTGAGCCAGCCGTAAGGCGGCAGAGGGAGCGAGACCTTGCTGTAGCATTTTCTGATAAAATTTGATCATCAATTGGGAAGTCGCCTGATCATCAACAGCCCATAGACTGACTACAACTCGGGGGGTTCCAGCATACATAAATCCTCGGGTCAGTCCCACCAAACCTTCCCCTTTAACATCCTCTCCCAATCCAGTTTCACAGGCACTTAAAACCGCTAATTCTGCTGATAAATTCAAGTTAAAAATCTCATAAAGCCGGAGGAATCCATTTAAAGATTTACCCGACTCATCAACCAGGGAGAAGACCAGTCCAGAGAGTTCTGGATTTTCACTATTGAGTAAACCGTGGGTGGCAAAGTGGATCAGGCGATATTGATCGAGTTCATTGCCAATGACAAACTCCCGTCGGGCCTCAAAGCCGAATCCTCGGGCGGATTCCGTTGGGGGAACCAAGGCTAGAATTTGTTCGGCTTCTTGCTGGGTAAAGGGGAGTCGATCAAACAATACCCCAGATTCTCGAGCTGAGCGCTCCAACTCCGGCGGTAGGATTTGCAAATCCTCCGAGGCAATATTTTTGAGCCGTTCATCCTTGTAGCTGAATACGGGGTCAGCCATTACAGCCAAAGCTCCGGGGGCAAGCGATCGCCCCTTAACCTCCTGGCGCAAAACTCCCAACGTCGAAGCAGAAGGCAAGGTGACAATCTCATGGTTGACGATTAGGGGTGCTAACGGCTGATCTGGGGTAAGTTGCTGTGTGGGCAGAGCCGCAAACGGAATATACTGCATGGCCCCATCGGCAACCACCAGCAACCGTTTATTTGCTAACTTTTGGGGCTCAGGTAACACCATCTTGGCTAGGGCAATACCACTCTCCTCCGTCAGCTTTCGTTGAATCCGCTGGGTCGGGAGTAAAAAAGCATTGCGAAATTTACGAACTGCAGACTCAATCTTGTCCCGTCCCGGCAGTTCATAGCTGTCCAGGGTGGTGGGAGTCACTACCCAAAGATAGCTGCGGGTTTCTCCCAGGGCATATTCCAGGAGCACCGTGTCGTCCTCTAGAATTTGCTGCTGAATCTCTGGTAATCCCAGGGGTTGAGGTTGAGTCAGGGAACTGTAACGGGGACTGGTGGCGCGGATTTGAGCCTGAAGTTGGTCAAATTGATTGAGCAGGGTTTCAACTTCGGCCTCTAGTTGAGCTTTTTGGGCTTCATTGTGATCCCCGCTCAGTAAGCGAATCCGCCGTTCCTCTGTTGCATTCAGTTGATACTGCAATTCCCGCTGCTGTTGTAAAAGCTTAGGGTCAATCCCGGCGGTTACCTCTCCCTGGGCCTCGGCTAAAATTTCCAGGAGAGATCGCGCCTTGGCCCGTTCGCTGGCCTGTAACGCCTGGCCATCGTAGCCCTGACCCGGACGCTGGCGATTCAACTCCATCAACAGATCAATATAAAACTCGTAATATTCCTGTTTGGTGGCAAAGAAAGAGGTACGGAGTTCTTGACTGGCCAGGTTGCTTCTAAGGCTCTCAATGATCGTTAAAGCCGATTCAATCGTGGTCAAAGCCGTATCGAGCTCCCCCTGTTGCCGCTGAATTTGGGCAATTCGCAGCAGACTCAGGGCTGCTTTGGGACGATCCCCCAGGGCTTGGCGGATTTCCAGGGCTTGCTGACAAAGCTCCAGGGCTGGAGCCAGTTGACCTTGCCGGGTCTTGACCACACAAATATTATTCAGGGTGCTGGCTTCCCCCGTACGATCGCCAAGCGACTGGCCCTCGGCATTGCCAATGCCCTGCCAGATCGGCAGGGCTTGTTGATAGAGCTCCAAGGCTTGCTCAAATTTGCCCGAATTGGCATAGACAAAGCCAATATTGTTTAACGTGGCAGCCTGCCCCCGGTTATTCTGGGTTTGGTTCCAGAGGCTCAGGGCCTGGTTATAGTCCTGCAGGGCCGCTTCCAGGTCTCCCCGTTCTGAAAGGATCTGGCCCCGGTTGTTCAAGGTCGCGGCTTCATTGTTGGGATTGCCCAGGGTTCTGGCCAACTCCAGGGAACGGTTGTAATTTTCCAATGCCTGATCCAGTTCCCCCAAATCCAGGTAGAGCAAGCCCAAGTTATTCAAGGTTGCGGCTTCCCCGGTTTTGTACTTCACGGTTTGCCAGAGGGGTAGGGCTTGATTGAGCGAATCCAATGCCTGCTGGTACTGGCCCTGTTTATTGTAGACCTTAGCCATGGACATTAATGTACTGGCCTGCGTGTGCCGATCCTGAACGGCCTGGGTCAGGGGTAAAAGCTTTTGGTATTGAGCGAGGGCTTGGTCATATTCTCCCAGGTCACTGTAGGCTAGCCCCAACCAATTCAAAGCAGTGATTTCCTGGGAACGATTTTGCTGGTGTTGCCAGAGTCGCAAGGCGGCATCCCAATGGCTAATCGCGTCCCGCAGGGCCACGGCTGTGCCTTCCTGGTAGCGTTTCATGCCGGTGTTAAAGGCAGTCTGAGCTGGATCGTCTGCAGCTAGAGTGATCACAGGCTGCGCCTCAAAGGGGTGAGCCTGGGCCGAAGCCGCCATCAATCCTGATAGGAAACTGCCAATCAGTAAAGTAGAATGGGCTAGGAATAGAGTGGATTGAACAAAGTTCATAGGATCTCTAAATGCTTTCAATCGGGTCTTGGACTAAAATCAACGTTCTATTTCTCTATTCCAGATGGTCTGGCGAAATCCTTAATTGTTCTCCTGACGTTTCTGATAGGATCTTTCTTGATGGAACCTGTTTGATGAAATCTACTGATGGAATCTACTTGCTGGTATCAATTCACAGCCCCGCTCATTCGATCCGTTAATTCAACGTTTCTGCTAGATATTTTTACTGGAATATTTCTATTGAGATATTCCAGTCGAAATATTTCGACTGAACCCTTCAACTTAACGTTTCAACTCAACTTTTCTAATTGACGAAAATGCTGCTATTTTTCTCCATTCTAAGCAACTCTTTCTCCCCCGTACATCCCAGAAGTTTTATTATGATGGGTCTTAGCGGTCTACTTTCTCCCCTATGGATTGCCGGAATCCCCTCCTTTGCTGTTGCTCAAGTTAATCAGGCTATTGTTCAAGAAGTGCTCGACGGAGATCAGCTTTACATCGAACAAAACAAGGCCAAAGTCGATGACCAAGCTAATTTTGGCCAGGTGGTTTCCACTGAAAAAGCCAGGGCAGGATTGCTATTTAACAACGGAGCGGCGGGGCGGATGAGCGCCAATTCTAAGGTTACGGTGGGTCAATGTGTGGAGGTAGAACAGGGACAGATTGTGGTCAGTGGCCCAGTCAACGGCTGTATTGCTGGATTTTCCGTAGGAGTTCAGGGGACGGTTTATATTTTAGAAACTACCCAGGATGGTTCTAGCAATATCAAAGTTCTGGAGGGTTCCGTAGAAGTGACCTCGGAAGAGTCTGGGGTTGAACCTGTGACCATTCAGGAAGGGGAAAAAGTCTCTGTCTTGCCCGGCAGATTAGGAGAAATCATCAAAATTACCCCGGAGGAACTTGCAGCTATTCTCGCCGGGCCTTTGTTTTCTGGATTTTCCATCCCGATCACCCCCCAGGGACTTCTGCAATCTGCCTGTAACCGGATTGTGCCCCCTGGCTTTGTCTGTGGTTCTGATGGGGTTCCTAAGCCGGTGATTCCCTCTGTCCCTATTCCAGGGCCTCGGATTCCAGGATTACCCTTTTAGTCCTTAGCCTAGATCCTGGCCAGATTAAACCCATCATTAATGGTTGGGTAGGGGTTGGGTCACCCAGCCCCTACCAAAAATGGACATGGTTTAGAACCTGAAGCTGAAATTCTTCCCAGGATAGACCCTGCTGAATATATTGGGGATTGTCAGGGGTGTAAGGCCCCCGAACCCGATCAATGGTGAGAATTTCAGCTCGATCCGGGAGAACAGGAACTTCCGGATCAAAAGCAGTTGGGCGGGCTAGGGAGCTGGAAAATCCTCTAAAAACCAGGATCTCATCCGGCTCCTGATCGATCAGAACCTTAACAACCAGAACCTCTTGAGGCCGATTTTCGGTATATTGTTCCAGCCGTTGAGCAATTGAAGCCATGGTTATAGACAGTGGGCGATCGCTGCCCAATAGGGTAATCAGGGATTGACTTTACTGCAATCCCATACGCAGCATAGCTAAACGCTTTTGAGCTTCAGGATCGAGGGAATTGGCCAGGGAGCGGTTTGCCGGTCTTTTATTCGATTTGTGGCGACGCTGACAACTGCGGGTTGAATGTTCGACCACCGTAGCGAGTTGTTCGGCTGAGAGCCATTCTGCCCCATAGCCTACCACAGTGAGCCGTTGAGCCCGATCCGAAGTGGCCACAATCAACCGTCCTTTCAAAATCTTGATCTTACGAGCCAGAGTTGCACAGGTTTTCTCTATGTAGGTGTCGGCAGTTTGGCCAAATCCAGTGTAATGAAGCAATACACCGTCTGTTACCTTTTCATTTAGGCTCGGCGTATCCTGGTAGTGAGCATCAAATATAATCCGAATGTCTAAGCCTTCAAAAGCGCTGTAGTTTACCAGGGACTCAGTCAACTCTCGACGGGCTTCTTCCATCCCCACGTTATCCCGCTTCTGACACAGTGAAGGCCAGGCTCCGATTACGTTATAGCCATCCACTAATAGGATGGGGCGGGATTTTGAAGAGGACATAATACAATAGAACTACAATAAAATACTTCTGTATGGGGTTCAGCAATTCAGTAACTTTAACCCGAAGTCGCCAATCTGGTTAAAACTTTATTAAAAGTCTAGCTTAAATCTTGATAAAAATCTTTGTAAAGAGTTACAAAAACCAGGTTTATAGAGACCAGAGATCAACCATCCAGAACACTAATTTCTTCACAGATGCGCTCCCAGGCTATCAGTGGGTTTGCCGCAGCGGTAATGGGCCGACCAATTACCAGGTAATCAGCCCCAGCTTTCAGAGCAGCAATCGGAGTCAGCGATCGCCGTTGATCTCCAGCTTCCGCCCACTCAGGTCTGACTCCCGGACAAATCAGGAGAAAATCTCGACCGCAGATTTCCCGGAGTTGAGTCACTTCCTGGGGAGAACACACGGCACCATCCAGGTTACAGTCTTTTGCTAGGAGTGCCATCTGCAGGGCATACTCCGGCAGTTCCAGGGGAATCTTCAAGTCAAAGGCTAGTTCCCTGGGGCTAAGACTGGTGAGCACACTAATGGCAATTAACCGAGGGGGGGGTTGATTCAGTTCAATGGCTTGAAGGTAAATGGCTTCTCTGGCGGCATTGAGGGCAACTCTGCCAGCGGTTCCGTGAATGGTGATCAAATCAACCCCATACTTCACCGCCCCTCGACAAGCGCCGACCACAGTATTGGGAATATCATGAAACTTGAGATCCAGGAAAATTCGCTTCTGGCGGTGATGTAGGAAGTCTAAAATTTTAGGGCCAGTATTGACAAAAAGTTCTAAGCCCACTTTCCAAAACCCAACCTGGGGAAGTTGCTCAACTAAGGCCATGGCCTGATCCAGGGTCGATACATCCAGGGAAACAATAATTCGATCAGCATTCAACATGGATTGGTTAGCAGAGGTTCATCAACAGAGGTCTGTGAGGAGATATTTAGATAGTTTCATAATAGAAGTTCATCAACTAAGTAGCTAGGCACAATTAATCAGAAGATACATGTAGGGGGTTGAAGGGGCGCTGCCCCCTTCCTGCAGCCAGCCCTAGCATC
>JAAURB010000028.1 GCA_012033335.1 Oscillatoriales cyanobacterium RM2_1_1 | reverse complement strand
TGTGCAGAGGAAGGGGGCAGCGCCCCTTCAACCCCCTACATGTATCTTCTGATTAATTGTGCCTAGCTACTTATTCCTAGGGTTCCAGCTCAGCCAATCGAGCTTCAATGTCTTGAACTTGAAGCTTGAGCTCAATCACTAAAGTAGCTAGGCGATCAAACATGGGATCCCCAGAGATCAATCGACCTGCCGCTTCGGGGGGAACGTTATCCGGGGGCTCTACTTCAATTCGAGTGACTCCCCCCGCTTGCCCTCTGACTCGATTGATCTCACCCTGGAGCTGGGACACCTGGCGCTCTAGACTGCGAATCCGAAACTCCAGTTGAGAGTCAACAGCTTGAACCGGCGTGAAGCCAAAAACAACCACCATAATGAGCATCAGTATCAGACTGAGGATGGCAATAGACTGGCGATTTCTAGATTTTAAGGCCATAGAAGATGCTAGTAAAGCTGACCTAAACTACAAAATTCTGAAGTCATAAAGTCTAAACCGAAATCCCCTCTGAAACCGGCACCAGCAAATCTGTCCTCGACCGGAATATTGTCGCGGGGGATTGGAAATATATCCGCAAAGATATCTTAAGTTTAATGGCTGCAACTATGAATCCAGCTTTGGTACAAATTGCCCAGGCATCATCCGGAAAGACGAGGATTCAAGGGCTAGTATTAGACTTGAGATGATGACATTGTCAGTTATAGTAGATACAGGATTTTTGAGGGGAAAGGGTTGACTGAAATGGAACCAGAAAAAGACTTCAAAATTCATCAACAGGTGCGGGTGATCGCCCTACCAACCTATGTCAAAACAGCGGAGCCCATGCCAATGCTACGTCCCCCCAATGTGATTCATTTGGGAGAAATTGGCAGGGTATTGGATCGGCGGCCTGGGGGATACTGGGCCGTGCGATTTGACCAAGGGGCGTTCTTGATTGAGAGTCACTATCTGGCCGCCGTTGAGGAACCTGAACAACCAACGTCTCATACTTTGTGATTCGCTTGATATCCTCTCCATCCCAATCAAAATTAAAATATAAATTAAATCAAAATCAAAATCAAGGATTATAGATTGGATTGAATCCGGTAGAATAGCCGTCTCGGTTGTTTCCCAGTAGGCAAGACCCGAAGAATACCCGTTTAGCACAGTTTTGAACAGCCATCTTGGCTGTCTCCCCGCAGGCATCTTGCCTGCTCCACCAGATTTTTATTTGATTTGATAGACGTTTTTGATAGACGTTTCTAAGTCTCACAACAGTTGACTACTAAATTGCTGGGCGTAGAATTGGGCATAGCGCTGGCCCCGTTGCAGCAATTCCCCGTGGGTTCCCGCTTCGATAATTTGTCCCTGTTCCATTACCAGGATGCGATTGGCTCGTTGTACGGTTGCCAGTCGGTGGGCGATGATGAAAACCGTACGGCCTGTCATCAGTCGTTCTAGGGCTTCCTGAACTAGGGCTTCCGATTCGGAGTCCAGGGCAGAAGTGGCTTCATCGAGAATCAAAATTTTTGGATCTAATAAAACGGCTCGGGCGATCGCAATTCGCTGACGCTGACCCCCAGACAAGTTGACCCCCCGTTCCCCCACTACGGTTTGATAGCCACTGGCAAACTCAGAGATAAAGCCGTGAGCATTGGCAATTCGGGCAGCAGTTTCCACATCCGTGAGGTCATAGTAGGCTTGACCAAAGGCAATATTCTGGGCAATCGTCCCTGAAAATAAATTGACATCTTGGGGCACAATCCCAATCTGACGGCGCAGGCTCTCCAGAGTCACGGTCTGAATGTCAGTTCCATCAATCAGAACTGTCCCCTGTTGGCAGTCATAGAACCGGGGCAATAAGTTCACCAGAGTCGTCTTCCCGGCTCCCGAAGCCCCCACCAGAGCCACTATTTCCCCTGGCTTTACCTGCAAACTGACCTGCTGCAAAACTAAAGGGCCAGTCCCATAGGCAAACGTAACCTGGTTGTATTCAACTTGGCCTTGAACCGGAGGCATCTCTGCTGCCCCCGGCTTTTCCACTACTTGAGGCTCTATGGCCAATAGCTCGACAATCCGATCCCAGGAGGCTTCGCCCTGTTTAAATTCGCTATAGTTGCTGGTGGTCAGGGAAATTGGATCAATCAGTAAAGCCACCGCCGTGACGTAGCTGATGAATCCACTGCCAGTCAGATTCCCCTGGGAAATCTGCCATCCCCCCAAAAGAAACAACACCACAACGCTCATGGCTTCGAGAAACCCCACCACCACGAATTGTAGGGCTTTGAGTTGTTCTGAGCGGAATCTAGCTCGGCGGTTCTGTTCAGCTTCTAAGGTAAACCGATTGATTTCATAATCCTGGGCTGAGAAGGCTTGCACCAAGCGAATTCCCCCGAATACCTCCGTTAACATAGCGGCCAAGTTGGAGGCGCGATTCTGGCTATAACGGCTGAAGATCAGTAATTTCTCTCCAAACCAACCAATGAGTACCGCCATCAGCGGGGCAATCACCAGGGTGGCAGAGGTCAATTGCCAGTTGAGATAGACCATATAACCCAGAACAACAATCAATTGGAGGATACAGGGGACAAACTGATGGAAAATTTATTGATCACCTCTCCAACCCGATCAATATCTTCAGTCAACCGGTAAGCCAGATCCCCCGTTGGAGTCGTCTCGAAATAACTGACCTCTAATCGATGGAGATGGGCATAGGTTTGTCGCCGTAGATTCAGGGTAATCGCTAGGGCTGCCTTGGCCATCAGGGTATCCTGACCGTATTGCACGGCTCCCCGCACCAGGAAGATCACAGCCGCTACTGCGGCTAACCGGGCGATCGCCCCACATCCCCCTGACCAATATAAACGGCCATTCTCCCCATCAACCAGGCCAGTAAAGGCCAAAACACGGTAAACCCTAAAGTGCAGACCAAGGCCTTGAGAATAATTGACCTTTGGGGCTGAATATAGGGCAGGAGTTGCCAGTAGTTTGATGTTCTGATTGATTTTCTGAAGTTCAAGGAGCAGTTAATGAGTAGTTTTTATTTGGAATTTCCGATTAGTCCCCTCTTAAATTATCAGTTAAATTACCAGTTTTTCGGGCCAATTTTCGAGGCCAATTTTCGGAGCTAATTTCGGGATTAATTTCAGGACTAATCTAGGGCTAATCTAGAATCAAGTTAGGGTTCCTAATGCCTTCACTACCGCTTGAGCAATGGTTTCACTCCCAGTCTTATCCAGTCTTTGATCAGACCGGGGAGGTTGCAAGGGGCGATGGAGAAACTCCCAGGTGCCTGTAAAAAATTCAGCCGGAGCTAGGATTTGATGCCAGCTATGGTTCTGTAACCCTTCTAGTAAAAGGGGTGACTCCGCAAATCCCTGCCGCGATAGGGAGACAATTGGAATATCCAGGCGCATGGCTTCGGCGTAGGTACTGAACCCTGGCTTGGACACCACTCGACCGCACAGGGGCATGAAATCCACCGGACGAATCCGAAGATAATTCAGGCTCAGGGGCAAGGCGGGAATCAGTTCTCTAACCCTGACCAGATTGGGCAAATTTGGGGCATTGCTATCAAAGGTAATAAAGGTCAACTCGGCAAAATTGCCCAGGTTCTCGTAGGGAATTTTTGCTAATCCCAAACCCCCAAAACTCAGGAGTATGGTCTTTTCAGGGGCGGTATGAATACCAAAATCAACCCCCAGTCTCTCTAGGTCGTAGCGGGGATCGCCCCCGGTCAATCCGACATCGACCATTTCTGGAAAAGCGGTCATTGGTTCATGCATGGGTAGACGAAACAGGCGATCGCACTGCCCAAAGCATTCAGCAATCCAATCCGCCAAGGCTAAAAATTCTCCTCCCCAAGCCCGATAGATAAAATCCCAACCAAAGTTACTCAGCATCCAGCCCGGAATTCCCGCCGCTTTGGCGATCGCCGCCGCCAGGGGTGGAATGTCCGCCAGGATTAAATCCACCCGATTCTGCTGAATAAAATTGACTTCCCCGGCAATAATCGAGTGCCGTTGGTGGTGGATATGCTGCAATTTTTCTAATGTTGCCTCCAGATCCATGGTCAAACTATCGGATTGAATGACACCGACATCAAGAGCACGAGGCCGCAGAATAAAATCTCCCGGAATGTAGGATTCCAGTAACCAGCGGGGAGCTGTCGTCACCAAGATCAGCAGACAATCGGGCAGCAGCCTCTGAATCTGGGCCGCAATCGATGCCGCCCGGACGGCATGGCCAAAACCATGATTAGTAATGGCGAGATAAACGGTTGGTCTAGCCATGATCAAACCATTTACTGAGGAACTTCTTTAATCCTATGCAATTTTCTCAACGAGTGTGTTATCGTGTAACACGTACAGCTTAAATAAAAACCATTTAGGGAATAAGGAGGTGATGCCCATGCAAGATAGTAGTAAATCCATGGGTCGCCTGGTTGGAGATATCCGGCTGTGTGCTGGAGCTGGCTTCTAGAACAGGTTTCTGTTCCCTTGAAGCTTTGAATCAAGTGACTGATCTTGAGCTGGAAGTTCTCCAGCAGTCAGGTTCCAACTAGACGACCCGCTACACCGCCCTCACCCCTGATGCCTAGGTTTACCGAAGCATTTTCTGGTGGGGGCGGATAGTTTTTAGAGAGAAACTAGTTTTTGAAGAGAAACGAGAGAGCAATTAGCAAGGATGAGACAACAAACAGCAGGAACTCAAATAGGAACTTAACAATGTCCCCCTTACTCAGCCAAACTCAAATCCAGGAACAGTCCCGCAGCATTCCAGAGTGGGCTATTGAAGGCAAGGAATTGAAGCTGACAAAAAAGTTTAAGGGATTTGTTGAAGCGGTTGAATTTGTCAATCGATTAGTAGACCCGGCAGAACGGTCAGGTCATCATCCCGATCTGGAGATTTCCTACAACACTGTTAAAGTTAGTCTGACTAGCCACGATGCTGGCGGTCTAACGGAGAAAGACTTTGCCTTAGCTAAGATTATTAGCAGTTTGGATTAGCCAGGCTTGATGATTACCTGGCCTTAGTCTGATTTTTGGGAGCTGTAAAATCCTTGAACCAATCTCTGCACCAGAAGAAGATTAGCATAGCGATCGCCGTAATGACCATGATCCACAAAATCACAGCATAGTTCACTGAAAAATCGAAGATGCCTGGAAGTGGCTTGGGGCAGCTTTTTTATACCAGGGACATTAACCTCATTAACCTATTGAGAGAGGCGCTCAGTATTCCCCCCTCTAACCCAGCCAATCCGGTTAGCATCCTCTTCCACCTGAACTTTTTGCCAGGTGCCATCGGCATCATCTTCTAAAACGATCACGGTTTCCTCATAGGCAATTCCTCCAATTCGATTGGCTTCAATACTAGGTTGATCCCGGAGAATCAAACCAATGGGCTGAATGACTACGGCCCGATAACTGCCTTCTGGCAAGGCTTTCGGCTGAGGAGTTGGACTAGGACTGGGGCTCAATGCCGGAGTGGGCTGGGGGGTTGCCTTCGCTACGGCAGGTTTGTCGTTCGCAAATTCTGGACGTTCGGGAAGCTCAGTCAGTCGCGCTGCAAAATAAAGCGCTGCGGCCACACTTGCCCCCGCCATGATCAAGAAGGCCAGAATTAAACCCACGATGAACTTGAAGATACCGTACAAGCTCATAAGTTTATTAATCGTCAAGAGCATTAAGAGTCAAGGGCGCTTTCTTAAAGGAATAATCTATAAATCTGTAGCAATAGGTTGCAGTATAACGTTCTGAACCCTATTCTTCTAAACTACATTCTTCTGAACTAAACTATGTCGTTACCATGTCGTTCTGAACTATAGCGTATTCTGAACTGCCAATCTACCGCCAATCTCAAATTGGGCCTCAAACCTCAGTCCGGAACCATCCGATCCAGACCGCTGTTGCGGGAGGCTAGACGGGCTTTTCCCGCCGCCACCCAGTTTTGCAGAAATTCAATTTGCTCTTGGGCCGTTCGAGCTAGGGGAACAATTTGTTGAGCCGCCTGTTCGATATCTGCTGTCGTGAAATCACGGCCCTGACTAAACCCGATGTGCATGGCTTCGATCAAGGTTTGCTCAATCTCAGCCCCAGAAAAAGCCGGGGTTTTATCCGCCAAGCTCTGGAGATCATAGCTGCTGACATTGTGGGGTCGCAATTTAAGCAGGTGGACTTCGAAGATGGCTTTGCGTTCCTCGTGGGAGGGCAACCCGACAAAGAAGATCTCATCAAATCGGCCCTTTCGCAATATTTCTGGTGGCAAAGCTTGGATATTATTGGCAGTGGCTACCACAAAGACCGCCGAGGTTTTTTCGGAGAGCCAGGTGATAAACGTACCAAATACCCGGCTCGTCGTCCCGGAATCCCCCCGGCCATCAAATCCTGCAAAGGCTTTGTCGATTTCATCAATCCATAGAATACAGGGGGCCAGAGCCTCGGCAAGCTGAATCATTTGCCGGGTACGAGATTCAGACTCTCCGACTAACCCACCAAATAGACGACCCACATCCAACCGCAGTAAGGGTAAGTGCCAATGATGGGCGATCGCCTTGGCTGTCAAGGATTTTCCTGTGCCCTGAATCCCGACTAGCAGCAGTCCTCGCGGATGGGGCAAGCCATACTGGCGAGCCTGGTCAGAAAAAGCTCCCCCTCGCCGGAGTAGCCAATCCTTGAGGTTGTCCAGCCCACCAATATCGGAAATTTTTTCCTGGGCGGGATAAAAGTCCAGAATCTGAGTTTGACGAATAATCTGCCGCTTTTCTTCCAAAATCAACTCCACATCATCCACCTGCAATTCTCCGTGGGTGGCGATCGCCTTAGCCAGAATCCGACGAATTCGTTCAATGGATAGCCCTTGAAACAGGCGCACCATGACATTGAGGGCTTGATCATTGGGGGGATGGCCCATTGCCATTAAAAGCTTTTCAACTTCAGATCGAATCTCAGTCTGATCGGGCAGAGGAAACTCTAAAATAGTTAGCACTTCACTCAAATCAGTCGGGACTGCCACCTCAGGAGCCAGCATCACAATGGTTTTGGGTTGGGATTTGAGTTGGCGAGCCAGGTTTCGCAGCTTCCGAGAAATCGAAATATCCTCTAGAAAGCGATGAAAGTCTCGAAGAATGACAATTCCAGGGGCAGCATCCGCCAACTTTTCAAGAAATTCCAGGGCTTGTAAAGGATTACGCCGACCCATTCCCACATCGCCGGGATTGCCTCCTTGGTAACCATCCACAAAGTCCCAGGTGTACACCGGACGATTGTTCAAGTGCTTAGCAGATTGCCGAATCGCAAGCTCCACCCGTTCTTCTTCCAGGGTCGGAATGTAGATCAAACCGTGGCGCGATCGCAATAAAAGCTCAAATTCTGCAGTGAAATTAGACATGGAAGTTACTTGCCCATTTCGTGATGGCTGAAACGTCTACTGAAGTTGTTGCTTGAGATCTGCCAGGGCTGCCCATCGACTGTCGATTCCTTTCTCCCTCCCCTCAGTCCCAGGGTTCTGATTGGGAATCTCACAGGGGCCATCACAAAGCTGTTGCAGGGGCATGATCAAACATAAATTCTGATAAACCCAATCTCCGGGTTCAAAATACCCCTCCGGAGACAGTATCTCCACCAACTCTTCCAATGGAGTTTCAACTTCGATCTCGGTTTCGGAACCCGTTGAGTTGGCCAACCAGATGATTTCTGAAGTGTCAATCACCAGACGATGGTTATATTGATTTAGACAGCGATGACAGACCAGGGTAACAATCGCTTCGGCCCTGGCAACCACCTCCAGATAAGTATTTTGATGGATGACTGCCATCTCACCTCGAACTGGTGTCAAAGTCTCCAAACCCGACAACATTTCAGAAAACTGAAACTTGATTGATCGGTTTTGCGATTTTAACAAGTGAGGGATATAAATCGCGTCCATCTGCCAGGCTATGAAAATTAATTAATGAATGAATTGATTCTTGGTTAAAGATGATCAGGCTTGGTCGTCCTTCGTCTTAATTACCAAACGACGATCCGGCTCTTGACCCCGACTATAGGTTTCAATTTCCTGGTTATCTTTTAAAAAATTGTGGATCAGGCGACGTTCGACGGAAGATAGGGACTTGATTTCCAGTTCTACACCGGTTTGCTGAACCTGCTTAGCCGCATTCTGAGCTAGGTCTTCTAGTTCTTGATATCTCTGAGCCCGATATCCCCCCAACTCAACGGTATAAGCCGCTTTTTCTTCTCCATCTTTGCCCAGATTCATGACAGCATTCAGCAGGTACTGCATAGCGTCTAGTACCTCTCCGTTGGCCCCAGTCAGGAGACTAATCTGTTCAGGATTCAAGTCGAGGTGATGATGGTGAGCCATACACTCTCATCGACCTGACTCACCTCAACGTCCGTAGAAACCCCTCCCAGATCAAGTAATTTCTCCAACCAGGTCTTCCCCTGACCTATGTAATTCTCAGTTTCCATATTGATTGCTAGGGCTTTTTCTTAGAACGGCGACCTGGCTCAAAAGGTAACGTAGCTCGGCCCCCGGTAGTTGTAGGACTGGCTGATGCCACCTCTGCTTTAGCCGCCTTTGCTTTAGACTCTTCCACAATCTTTTGCAGGTTCTCAGGCAACGGTTCCCGAGATAAAATAAAGGCTTGAACAGTCTGAAAGACATTGGCCACTAGCATGTATAGCAGTACTCCAGCGGGCAGAGGGAAGAAGAAAAACATTCCACTAAAGATCAACGGAGTGATCTTATTAATAGTGTCTTGCTGAGGATTTCCACTACTGGCATTCTGACCCTGACCGGAAAGCACCTGATTTGCATACAAGCTGATCCCAAACCCCAGAATCATGGCCACAATATCCCAGTGAATCGTGCCATCTTTATCCATGGCTCCTACATGACCCAGGGCATCAATGAATAAAAATCCTTTGTCAGCCGCAATCCCCTTGACTTTTCCTTGCAGGGTTGCTTCCCCCGGCTCTAGGGCCACAAGATTCCCTTCTGAGTCAATCTGGATATTGTCTTGACCCTTTGTAACTGTCCAATTTAGGGATAACTGGGAGGGCTCTACAACACTTGCACCCTCAGTACTCTCTTCAACATTCTTCCCGGCAATCAGCGCCGCTAAGCCTTGCCCTTGGGTCGTCTCAAACTGGACTTGAGCCTTTTCCCCTACCACCAAGCGATTACCACTCGGAATCATAGCGACAATGGATTCGTGAACTCCATCCCGGATGTAAATATTTTGAGGCTTTGTAGCGTAGGCTCGGGGCTGAACCTGCTCTATTTGTTCCCGAGGGAAAATCTCAACATCGACTGTGTAGTTGATATCCGAAAAGGGCGATCCCCTCAAGGTTGCAAATAAAGCAAACAAAACTGGCATCTGTAGCAACAAAGGAAAACAACCCGCCAAAGGGTTGCCCAGTTCTTTATAGACCTTGCTCATTTCTTCCCGCTGCTTTACCGGATCATCCTTGTAAAGCTGCTGAACTTTCTCTACCCGCTCTTTCATGACCGGTTGAGTCACCTTCATTCGCCGCATATTTCGAATCTGACCGGCATTCAACGGAAACAAGGCAAATCGAATAACCAGAGTCAATGCAATGATAGCCAGACCATAGCTAGGAACGATCCCGTAGAAAAAATCCAGGATCGGCAGCATAACATTATTTGAGAGAAACCCGATACCAAAATCCATTCGTCTTCAGGTAAACTGCTTAAACCTTCTAAACCATACTATGTATTAGTCTATCTGATTTATCCTTGATCAACTCATTCAGATAGCTATAGAACTCGACTATTTTCCAGTTGCTTTTCTGGAGATTGAATAATCCCTGGAATTGGCCTATTGCCTAGCGCATGGTCTCACTTTCTTGCCGGACTGGCTCAGGTACCTGGCTTAGAATATAGTCGTAGGTTTCTCGAAAATTGGGCAGAGCCCTGAGTTCCAGGCGATTTCCCCGCTTTAAGGTCAAAACCATATCGCCCCACAGACCAATTCCTCGAGGAACTTTTGCCACCCGGATAATTTCAGAATAAGTGACATCTGTGCGATCTCGCCCCATCCATCCCCCAATTACCGAAACCCGTCGATTGGTGATCCGATAGCGTAACCATAGAGCTCTAACCACAGCCCCTACCGTTAGGGGCAGACCCACGATGGTAAAACCAATTAATAAATTAAAAATGAGGTCACCAATGTGGGCCCTCCCTCATAAATAACTTCTTCTCGAATACCCATCTAGTACCTCTGCTTTTATCAATAATTGCTTTAATTCTTGCAGAATTTCTCCAGAATTGCACTCTTCTAGTCTGGGCTTGACTCCAATAATCACATCCCATCCTGGGCTCAAATTGGGCAAGATTTGACTTAGAGCCGCCCGAATTTGACGCTTGATGCGGTTGCGCTTGACCGCAAGCTTGCTCACTTTTTGACTGACTGAAATTCCAATCCGGGTCGGCGGAAGCTGTTGAGACCTAGGCTCTGAGGGTTCCCCTTGGGCCTGGGACAGCACAGTTAAACTCAATTGCCGACCAAAAACCCGTTTCCCCCGGGCATAAACTGATTTAAAGTCTTGAGGTCGCCGGAGTCGATGATGCCGGGGCAACATTAATCAAGAAAATTAAGAAGTAGTGAGTAAAAAAAGACTTAAGACTAAGGACTCAACCTAAACGGCTAACCGGGCCCGACCTCTTGATCTTCTGGCCCTCAAAACAGCCCGACCCGTGCGAGTTCGCATCCGAACTCTAAAGCCCGACACCCTCTTGCGCTTACGGGAGGTTCCCTGTAATGTCTGCTGTGCCATATTCCCTCTCTATAAAATGCTAAATTCTAGGTGCCAATTGTTAATCATATCATAATTCTTCAGTATAGGATTCGGCTTTTGTCCCCCGCCTCCGCCAACCCCGTAGCCTTTTTAATTTACAGCGTTTGCAACGCTGCTGGAGTACGAGAGGTGGTGGCGCACCGCGCCGCCACCTCTCAAATCTGTACCTCACGTGATTAGAAATCGCTATGAATAGTTGGATAAATAGTTAAATAGCCATTTTTAATCTGAAATCTGTAAAATCAAAAATCTGCAAAATCAAAATCGTTCAAATCATCATCATCGAGCCCAAAACCAATCCTGATGAATTACCAAATCCCGGTCTTTATTCTGCCTTAACCTAATTTCTGTCCTATTGCTACTGGTTTAAACTATGACCTATTCATCTTCATCCCGACGATTTTTTCAAGAACGTTTGCCTCGCAATTTAGTTGTGATGTTGAGTCTGGCGATCGCCATCGGGATTGCCTTTCGGTTTATTGCCCTGGATCGCAAGGTGTACTGGCATGACGAGGTCTATACCAATCTTCGAGCCGGAGGATATACCCTGGCGGAGGTCTATCCTGAGTTCTTTCAAAATCGGGTCATTCAGGCTCCCCGTCTGCAGGCTTATCAATCCATTAAACCGGGCAGCACGGCTCGAGATACCCTCCATTCCCTGGCGACAGAAGACCCTCAACATCCGCCCCTGTATTTTTTGATGGCGAGGATATGGATGAAGGGATTTGGCAGTTCCATAACCGCATCCCGATTGCTGCCAGCTTTCCTGAGTTTAATGGCCTTACCTTTTATGTATGGTTTGGCCTGGGAGTTATTTCAAAATCGGTTGACAGCTCTTCTAGCAACGGCATTCCTGGCCCTCTCGCCCTTTGATATTTTGTTTGCCCAGACTGCCCGGCAGTACAGCTTATTGACTGTTACGGTGATCGCCAGCAGTTATTTTTTGTTGCGGGCAATTGGGACAAAACGTTGGTCAGTTTGGGGATTCTACAGTGTGAGTTGTGCAGTAGGGCTCTACACCCATCCATTTTTTGGGTTGACCCTGGCAGGTCATGGGGCTTATGTCTTGCTGGCTTACACTTCCTGGGCCAGACTCAAGCAGAGAAAGTTACCGGAATTGAGGAATTTCCTGGTTGCCCTGGGGTTATCTCTGTTACTGTATAGTCCCTGGCTCATCGTGCTGGCTCGCAATTTAGAACGGGCTTTTTCAACCACTAATTGGGCGGCTGCTCCTGTTAGGTTCATCTATCCGGTAAAGCTCTGGATCCTGAGTTTTACTTCTCTGTTTATTGATATCAACTTTGACTTTTACAATCCCTGGATGTATATCCTACGGATTCCGGTTTTGCTACTGATTTTCTATGCTTTGTATTGGGTTCATCAACACACCAGTCCGGCAACCTATTTGTTTATCTTGACCTCTATTTTTGTGCCATTTTTGATGCTGGTACTGCCAGATTTACTATTGGGTGGTAAGCGATCAGCCGTCAGTCGTTATCTGATTTCTTGCTATCCGGGAGTTCAATTGGCAATGAGTTATTTAATTGCATCTCATATTAATACCCGGCGATTTTCTCTGGTAGATGGGGAACGACTCTGGCGAAGTGGACTGGCTATACTGTTCACGGCAAGTCTGGTCTCCTGTGGTCTCAGTGCAGGGGCTAGAACCTGGTGGAGTAAGGATTTGAGCTATTTTAACGCTGCTGTTGCTGTTCAGATTAATGCAGCGGCCACCCCTTTAGTTGTGATTGATCAAGGGGATGACTGGACAAATTTAGGGGATACAATTTCCCTCAGTTACTTGCTTAAAGATGAGGTGAAGCTGCTTTTAGTTAGCCCAGAGCCTGACCTAAATTTAATTCCTGCCAATGCCGAGAATGTCTATAGCTTCAGACCTTCATCGGTGCTAAAATTAGCATTTGAAAAACAAAACAAATCCTTAAAGTTATTACTGCCCAGTGGTAGACTCTGGCAGGTACAAAAATAGTAAAATGGTTTTTGGATAGTGCTGAATAGTAATGGTCAAGAACGAAGAAAGGCATTGTAACGATGCACAAAATACCAAATTGCCCCAATGTGGTTACTCAACTTTTTGGAGAACGACAAGGTTTTACACACCAAGTGCCCGACCCGCTGTCGCTAGGTGTTGTTAAACCGTTCAATATAACTGTGTAATTTCACTTTTCTCCCCTTTCATCCAGCTTTCGTCTTGCTTTCCGGATGGCGATGGTTGGTTTCCAGATAAATTAACAGGGCATTGATATCCGCCGGATTCACCCCGCCCATCCGGGAGGCTTGACCAATGGTTAGGGGTCTCACCTTGGTTAACTTTTCCCGAGATTCCATCGATAGGGTTTTAATGGTCAGGTAATCGAGATCCTCTGGCAGTTTACGATTGGCATAGCGGCTCACCTGGTCAATTTGATACTGTTGCCGCTCCAGATAGCCCGAGTATTTGATCTCAATTTCTGCCCCCGCTTTCTCAGACCGAGCCAGGGCCGCATCCCCCAACCCATAGTGTTCTAGATGGCTGTAGTGAAAACCAGGGCGACGCAACAAATCCGCCAGGGTGATTGACCCTTTAATTTTTTGCTGGGTATCCTGGGCGATCGCCAAGCCCACCGGATCCCGCTCTTTCACCCGGGTAGAGTCTAGCCGTTGCTTTTCCGCCGCAATGTGGCTTTGCTTTTGCTCAAACAGTTGCCAGCGGCGATCATCAATCAGCCCGACTTCGCGACCCAGGGGGGTCAATCTCTGGTCGGCATTGTCAGATCGCAGCAGTAGCCGATATTCCGAGCGGCTGGTCAACATCCGATAGGGTTCCCGCAAATCCTTAGTACACAGGTCATCAAGTAGAGTTCCGATGTAGCTCCCCTCCCGGGGCAGGACAATCATGGACTGATTTCGGGCCAATCGCACCGCATTAATTCCCGCCACAATTCCCTGGGCCGCAGCCTCCTCATAGCCCGTGGTGCCATTGATCTGCCCCGCACAGAATAACCCCTCAATTTTCTTGGTCATCATCGTGGGATAACACTGGGTCGCCGGCAAATAGTCATACTCGACGGCGTAGGCGGGGCGCAACATCACACAGCGTTCTAAGCCAGGGAGCGATCGCAACAAACGCAGTTGTAAACTTTCAGGTAACCCCGTAGAAAATCCCTGAATATAGAGTTCTGGAATGTCCCGTCCCTCCGGCTCAATAAAAATTTGATGGCTCTCCTTGTCAGCAAATCGAACAATTTTGTCCTCAATGCTGGGGCAGTAACGGGGGCCTTTGGCATCCACCCAACCTCCATAAACGGGGGAAAGGTGCAGGTTTTCCCGGATCAAGCGGTGGGTTTCAGCCGTTGTTCGGGTCAGATAGCAATACATCTGTTCTCGCTCCACCCAAACCTCTGGGTCAAAGCTAAACCAGCCCACGTTTTCATCCCCGGGCTGGGGTTCCAGGTTCGTGTAATCTACGGAGCGCCGATCGACTCGGGCCGGAGTTCCGGTTTTCAAGCGCCCGGTTTCAAATCCCAGGCGATTTAGAGTGTCGGTCAAGCCCACCGCCGCAAATTCTCCCGCCCGTCCCGCTGCCATGGACTTATTGCCCACCCAGATAATGCCTCCCAGAAAGGTGCCAGTGGTTAAAATCACCGACTTACAGCGAAAAGCAACGCCAAAATAAGTCTCAACCCCAATCACTTCGCCATTAGGCCCCAAAACCAGGTCAGTGGCCATCCCTTCCCGGATCGTCAAATTCTCCTGGGTTTCCACAATTCGCCGCATGACCGCCGCATATTCCCGCTTATCCGTCTGGGCCCGCAACGCCCAAACCGCTGGGCCCCGGGAGGAATTTAAGACCCGTTTTTGCAGGTAGGTACGGTCGGCCATTTTGCCAATTTCTCCCCCCAGGGCATCGACTTCATGGGTGAGCTGGGATTTGGCTGGAGCGCCAACGGCAGGATTGCAGGGTTGCCAGGCGATCTTATCCAGATTCAGGGTGAGCATCAAAGTTCGACAGCCCAACCGCGCCGCCGCCAGGGCCGCCTCACAGCCAGAATGTCCGGCCCCGACTACGATGACTTCAAATTCGTCTTGAAATTCCACAGGACTTAGAATGGGATGGGTGAACTAGATTCGTGAACTAGATGAATGAATAAAGCGAGAGCAGGGTTTGGGGCTTCGTCCTCAAGCAGGCAGCAATGCCCCCTTCACCTCATCCCATTGTGACACACTGCCCCAATCCATCGTTGATCCCTTAACCCCACTTCCGTACCTCCCCTGGTAAGATTACTGTAGCTTTGTATCAGAGTTGAACGGAAAAACCCTGAAACCAGTACAATAACCGAGTGAATCATCGCCGCAAGTCAATACTGTATGGAATGGCACATTACCGATGCGCAGAGTTTAGGGATTATTGATCACGAGATTGGGGATCATGCATTTTCCCCCGCCGAGTATGAAATTGTCCGGCGAGTCATTTATGCGACGGCTGACTTTGAATACAAATCCTTGGTACGATTTTCTGAACAGGCGCTCCAAGCTGGAGCCGCTGCCCTGGCTGCCCGAACCACAATTGTTGTGGATGTTCCCATGGTACAGGTGGGGATTAGCCCTCAGATTTTGAGTACGTTTGCCAATCCGGTCTACTGTTCGATGGAAGCAGTAACCCGGCCTCAACGGGAAAGAACCCCTACAGCCTGGGGTATTGAGACCCTGGCCCGTCGCTACCCGGAAGCGGTTTTTGTGGTCGGCCAGGAACAGACTGCCCTGCTGGCCCTGGTAGACTTG
Source organism: Oscillatoriales cyanobacterium RM2_1_1 (assembly GCA_012033335.1). GTDB lineage: Bacteria > Cyanobacteriota > Cyanobacteriia > Cyanobacteriales > Microcoleaceae > JBHJGO01. Next base: position 39,589 of record JAAURB010000028.1, on the reverse strand, counting down.
ATTGAAGCTGAAGAAATCAAACCCGGTTTAGTCGTAGCCACCCCTTCAGGATTTATTGGGGCGGATGTAGCCAAATCCCGACTGCATGATTCTATGGTTCCTCATATTCGGATTGATGGTCGCAAGGGCAGCTCGGTGGTTGCCGTTGCGATTATCAATGGCTTAGTTGATCTGGCATGGCAGGCCTACGGTCAGGAAGTGGTAGTTGAGTGATATTCTAGCTTGAACCATAACTTGAATTTACCTGACTGCAACTGACCCCTAAGGTAAAATCGCGAATATACTCTAAAGTAGCCTCGGGAGCCTCCAGGGGGAGGTTACTCCCGGCTAATGGGACGGTATGGATTTGGGTGAGAGGGGCCAGTTGACTATAGATTTCACTTTGGGCCTGAGGGATCGCCTCAACTTCAGACCCCTGCAAAATCATTAAGGGACGAGACAGATGGGGTAATTGATCATTGAGTAACTCGGCCTGATATTCTGCCCAGCGACGACCGTAGAGTAATTGGCAACTTCCAGGCGACCTGAATAACTCTCGACGGTATTCTAACCAACGATTGACCCGTTTCCTCTGACCTAACAGGCTGGCAAACGGTTGGACTAGATTCAGCCAGAAATAGCTAAATGAAGGGGACTGTACCAGCGATCGCATCCATTGCTGTTGCGATTGTAACCCTGGAACCTGCACCCCTTCTGGGGAAATCAAAACCAATCCCTGAACCCGTTCTAGATACTTGAGGGCATAGTTCGCGGCGATCCAGGCCCCGACGGAATGCCCCACTAAATAAATTCGCCCCACTTTCAACGCTTGCAAATATTCCGCCAGGATCTCAGTCATGGCTTGTATCGAATAATGTCCTGGAAATTGATCGGATTCTCCACATCCCGGTAGATCCACAATTAAGCAATGGTATTGTTCTGATAGCTCCTGAACCACCGATAACCATTGACTACCATCCTGCCCCTGTCCATGGAGAAAAACAATTGTGATGCCTTGACCTGCTTCACGCCAGAAGAGGTGACTCTGGGAAAGCTGGATGCGAGAGTAGCAAATAGATTGATACATTGCAGTTGGTTATGTTGCAGTTGATATGTTGCAAATATTGCAGGGGTTGAAGCTTCAGCAATAAGATTTGAGTATTTTACATTACTGACTAAATTGAGTTAAGTCAACCTAACTTAATTGATAATGGGGGTTCACTCTAGGATGCTGGAATGGAGATCAAGGCTAAAGCCAGAATGGGTTCAGGCAATAGTTGTAGAGCCTGAGAGATAGTCCTGAACCTGTCGAGAATAGTCATGGCTGAGGTGGTCTAAGGGAATTTGTTCCAGGCTAAAGGGTTTCACCTCCATAATCTCTGAAGTATCCTGTACCGTCATTGTCCCTCTAACTTGAGCTGCTACTAGAATTGAAATCGAGTGCACCCTAGGATCTCGATTGGGGGCAGAATAAACCCCCACCAGTCGATCTAGCTTGACCATATCCAGACCAGTTTCTTCCTTGAGCTCCCGGAGGGCTGTTGTTGAAATATCTTCTCCCCAGTCCACCATTCCCCCCGGCAAAGCCCATTTGCCGTTGTCCCGTCGCCGCACCAACACAATCTGACCATCGGGCAACATTGGAACAATGCTTACCCCCGTAACTGGATGGCGAAAAATAATGCCCAGCACCGTCTGACCAAATTCCCAGAGTCGCTTTGCTGATTCAACCATCTGCCATTAACTCCTGTAGCACTTCGTTGGCATGGGGTTCGGGCTTGACTTTACGATAGATTTTCTGAATCCGTCCCTCTGGATCAATGATAAAAGTGTGGCGGGAAATACCCATGTATTCCTTACCCATGAACTTTTTTAAGCCATAGCTGCCATAGGATTCCGCAACTTTGCCCCCTGCATCTGTTAACAACGGAAACGGAAGTTGATACTTTGTGACGAACTTGGTATGGGACTTGGCATCGTCGGTACTGATACCCAACACCACGACATTTTGAGCCTGGTAATCGGGGTGCGATCGCGAAATCCACAAGCTTCTTTCGTACAACCTGGGGTATTGTCCCGTGGATAGAAATAGAGCACTACAGTCTTTCCTTGAAAGTCACTCAAGCTGACTGGATTGCCATCGGCATCAGGAAGGGTAAAATCGGGGGCTAGATCCCCTAGATTAAGAGTCATAGAATTAATGGAATGTAAAAACGTTCAGAGATAGCAATGGCCAGGGAACTGGCTTTATTAAAAAATCCAATTAAAAAATCCATCTGCGCTAGTCCAAGATAGCTCAATCCCTATCAAAGTGGTCTGAATAAAGATAGGGAGTAAGTAGCTTGACGCAATTCATTAGCAATTCATTATCAAGATTGATATGGGGATGAAGGGGCCAGCGCCCCAGACCCCCTGCCATTTAACAATCAATTACAACCCCCTACTTAATGATGTAAAGTAATATTGAAAACATCTGTTTGCCCCTGAGTTCTCTAGATGAGTTCGCTAGAGTATAAGTGTTGGGGTTCCCGCTCAAGGTAAAACAATTTTATGGAATTTGATGGAAGGATAGGGGTTCAGCCCTCCATTGTTCCGCCTGATGTTGATATCCAGTGTAAGTCCTAAAATCCAAGCAAACTGTTGACTTCCAGGAGGCTAATCGATGAGTTTGACCCCAAGCCTGGAGTTACCGGAATTTTCCTCAACAAACCCAACCGTTGCAGACTATCTAATCAGTCGCCTGAAAACCATTGGGATTCGTCATATCTTTGGGGTTCCGGGGGATTACGTCCTGAAGCTGATGGACTATATTCTCGAAAGCTCGATTCAACTGATCAATACCTGCAACGAGCTCAACGCTGGCTACGCTGCCGATGCTTACGGGCGGCTCAATGGAGTAGGGGCACTGTGCGTCACCTATGGGGTTGGCGGCCTTAGTTTGGTTAATGCCCTGGCGGGGGCCTATGCTGAGGAAGTCCCCCTGATTGTGATCAGCGGCGCACCCAAAACCTCTGCCCGGGGAAATCACCTCTTGATGCACCACACCACGGGAGACTACAATCTGCAACTTTCTATTTTTGATAAAGTGACGGTTGCCGCCGTAACGATCACTCACCCAAACCAAGCCGCTGAGAAGATTGATCAGGCTATTATGGCTTGTTTGCGCTACAAACGTCCCGTTTATATCGAAATTCCGGCTGATATTGTCGATCAATCCTGTGTTGTGCCCCGGTTTTTGTATATTCCTAGTGCGGCTGATAGCCTGCGGGCTAGCGTTGGAGAAGGTTACCATCCTTCATTAGAAGAAGCCGTCAATGAAGCTGTAGAATGGCTGGAAACTTCCCAGTATCCAGTCATCTTAGCGGGGGTAGAATTGCATCGCTATGGGATTGAAGCCCAACTCCGAAAGCTGGTAGAAGTAACGGGTTATCCGATTGCAACAACGCTGTTGGGAAAGTCTAGCCTCTCAGAAATGCATCCGCAATTTATTGGTACCTATGTCGGTGGACTCAGCCGGGAATATGTTCAGCAGCGGGTAGAAACCGCAGACTGTATCCTCTGTTTGGGTGCGATTATGTCCGATATGAATTTAGGCGGTTATACTGCCCAATTGAATATTAACAAACTGATTAATGCCAACTCAGAAACCGTCAAGGTCAAACATCATTATTACTCACCAATTTATTTAGGAGATTTCATTGAAGGTTTAATTGCCCGGTTGCCGCATCGAGCCTATGAAACCCTTGAGATCAAGCCAGCCTCTGAAATTTTGAGCCGCACCTTCGAAGTCAAGCCAGAACAACAATTGACCAATGCCCGATTTTATCAACGGATGAATTCTTTTGTTGATCAAAATTGCACCGTAATTTCAGAAACTGGGGATTCTATTCTGGCAACGATTGATCTGTTAATTCATCAAGACACTCACTTTATTGGTCAGGCTTTTTATATGTCCATTGGCTATACTTTGCCCGCTTGTTTGGGTGCGGCGTTAGCCTTGCCAGAACAGCGGGTGATTCTGTTTATTGGTGACGGTTCATTTCAGATGACCTGCCAGGAACTCTCCACCGTTATCCGCCTGGGACTGAACCCAATTATTTTCCTGATTAATAATGATGGCTATACCATTGAACGGATGATTCATGATGGTGCTTACAACAATATTCAACCCTGGAAATATCATCAATTGCCTCAGGTATTTGGGGAGTGTTTGAGTTGTGAAGTTCGGACAGAAGCAGAACTGGAAGCGGCTTTAGAAAAAACGAAGGCCAACTTAACTCAACCGTCTTTTATTGAAATTCATTTAGATCGATTTGATTGTTGTAAGCCCTTGGCCCGATTGACCAGTACTCTGAAAAGTTAATTAAAAGAATTAGTTAAGAAAATTAGTTGAAAGAATTATATGAAATGAACCTAAGCTACTGAATCCTTCTAGGAATGAGAGTTCTAGCGATCGCATTCTCCGGCAATGACAAAAGAGAGATAGAAGTCTAATTCTAGAACTTTTCCAGGTAGCTTAATAAATCAGCCATCTCTTGAGAAGTAGGTTGAAATTGAGGCATAGGTGGGGTTTCACCGCTGGTAACCTGCTTAATAATCCTCACTTTGGATTTTCGTTGGGAGACATCGTGCAAATTTGGCCCAACCTGACGGCCCGGTTGCTGAACATGACACCCAGCACAATTCATCATGAAAATGGCCTGGCCTCGGGTAGAGTCTCCCACTTGATTCAAGACACTCTCAACATAAGGATCAGAAACTCGCAGAATTTTATCCCCTGCAACCCAAATCAGGATAATCAGGGCCAGAACTGCAACCCCTAACACGATTCGTCCTGGCCAATTATTAACTTCTGCATTAAGAAACTGATCGTTCAAAACTACACTTGGAGAGATATCTACAAAAAACTTTACATACCTACTAGCGTAAAGCTTTCTCTGAGAGAGGGCAAGGATTTTATCCAGAAGATTATCCAGGGTCACTCAATCTCAGGTATCCTGGCTCCAACAATTCTTTCCAGTTCTACTACGTCGTATACTCCGCATTGATCTTGACATAGTCGTAGCTCAGATCACAGCCCCAAGCCTTAGCACTTCCCTGGCCTTCCCCGACTGAAACAGAAATCTTGACGGTATCCTCCCGCAGGTAAGCTCTTTGGGGAACCTGCTTCAGATAGTCACTCACGGCTTGCCGATCAAATACTAAGGGTTGACCCTGCTGCATCAACAAAAACTCCCCCAACTGAATTTGCAGGGCATCTGCATCAAACCGCACCCCCGCCCGTCCGGCAGCAGCGGCAATTCTTCCCCAGTTCGGATCCCGCCCAAAAATGGCCGATTTGACCAGGGAGGAGCCCGCAATGGTTCTGGCAATTTTACTCGCTGCCGCCTCGTCAATTGCCCCCGTGACTTCTACTTCAATCAGACAGGTTGCGCCTTCTCCATCCCGGGCGATCGCTTTGGCGAGATGTTCACAAACGGCGGTCAACAGGGCTTCGAGTCGATCAGCGTCTTCTCCAGGTTCGGTGATGGCCGGGGTACGGGATTGGCCATTGGCCAAGGCGATTAAGGTATCGTTGGTACTGGTATCTCCGTCTACGGTAATCCGGTTAAAGCTGCGGTCTGCCGCTCGACTCAACATCTCTTGCCATAGGGGCGGCGCTACCGCCGCATCACAGGTAATGAAGGCTAGCATCGTAGCCATATTGGGGTGGATCATTCCTGACCCCTTAGAAATCCCCCCAATCCGCACCGGGCGATCGCCAAACTGAGTTTCCAGGGCAATGGATTTTGGCACTAAATCCGTGGTCAGAATTGCCCTGGCGACTATATCTCCCCCATCTGGTGAAGCCTGGGCCACCAGGGGCGGAATCCCGGCCTTGAGGATATCCATTTTAATCCGCTGACCAATCACTCCAGTGGAAGCCAACAGGACGGCATCCGGGTCGATATTCAGGGCCTGGGCCAGAACTGCTGCGGTTTCCAGGGTGTCTGCCCATCCCTGCTGCCCCGTGGCTGCATTGGCTTGTCCAGCATTACAGAGAATCGCCCTAGCACTGGCCTTAGCCTGGAGTCGCTGACGACAGTAATCGATACAGGCCGCCCGAACCTGGCTGGTGGTAAAGACTCCAGCGGCGATCGCATCGACCTCTGACAGAATCAAAGCTAAATCCATTGCCCCTGACGGCTTGAGACCTGCAGCAATTCCTGAAGCCTGGTAACCTTTTGGGGCGGTCACTCCACCCGGGATTTCTTTCCAATCTGACATCAGCGTTTCCCTTATTTCAAAAGCCTTGACGAAGGCAACTGCCGGTTTAAAGCCAGTATTATAGCGCTTCATCCCTCAGTTAAAAATTTGAATCGGGAGAACCCCAGCCAGAGATGGAAACCTTAAACACTTAATATAAATATAGTTAAATAGTTGGGTATCCCCTTGAAGCAACTCAGTCAACCAGGGAAAAATTACGCTAAATTCGATAGGAGCGTAATGTTGAGCATTGTTCAACTTTCATGACCCATTTTCATGACCCATTCTGATTTCTCTTCAGGTTCCCCAGACAAGCCCCTTCCCCCCAATGCAGACTACACTCAAATTGAGCCTGAACAGCTCTCCGAGATGATGCAGCGCTATGTGGAAGTTAAGCAGCAGTATCCCCATGCATTGTTATTTTTTCGGGTGGGGGATTTTTTTGAGTGCTTTTTTCAAGATGCAATTATCATCGCCCAAGCCCTGGAACTGATCCAGACCACTAAATCAGCGGGGAAGGAAATTGGTCGCGTGCCCATGACCGGGGTTCCCCATGAACATGTTTACCGTTTTAGCACTACTTTGCTGGAAAAAGGCTATGCCGTAGTCATTTGCGATCAAGTAGAAGATGCCAGCATTGCTCTCAAAGAACGACGGCAGGTGCGGCGAGAAGTCACGCGAGTTCTCACCCCTGGAACGTTGACCGATGAAACCATGCTCAAGGGTCGCCAGAATAATTATCTGGCAGCGGTGGTCATTGCTGGAAACCATTGGGGATTGGCCTATGCGGATGTTTCAACGGGGGAATTCCTCACCACCCAGTCCCAGGATTTGGAGCAACTAACCCAAGAACTTATGCGGTTACAGCCTTCAGAAATTCTGGTTCCGGTCAATGCCCCCGATCTGGGCAAGATGCTGCGACCCGGAGAAAGGTTAACGGACTTGCCGGATTGCCTGCCCCCTTGCTTTTGCTATTCCTGCCGCTCCCAACGTCCGTTTGAAATGGCTGAAGCCCGCTCCCGAATGCTTGAACAGTTTCAGTTGCGCTCCCTCGAAGGTATTGGCTGCGATCACCTGCCCCTGGGGATTCGGGCGGCGGGCGGATTGCTAGATTACTTAGAAGACACCCAAAAAGACAGTCCTGTGCCCCTGCAACGGCTGCGAACCTACACGATTACCAACTATTTGATTCTGGATCATCAAAGTCGCCGTAACCTGGAAATCACCCAAACCGTTCGGGACGGTACATTACATGGATCTCTGCTCTGGGCGATTGATCGCACCAGCACCGCCATGGGGGGTCGAGGATTGCGGCGCTGGTTACTCCAACCGCTACTAGACATCGCCGGAATTCGGGCGCGCCATAACACGATTCAGGAATTGGTAGAAAAACCTGAGTTACGACAGGACATTCAGCAGTTACTGCGGCAAATTTATGATCTGGAGCGGTTGACAGGGCGGGTGGGGAAGGGAACGGCCAATGCCCGAGATCTGGTAGCCCTGGCGGAATCCCTGACCAGACTGCCGGAACTCTCTGTCCTGGCGGCCCAGGGCCAATCCCCCTACCTCAAAGCCCTACAAACGGTTCCGGCTGAATTAGAAGCCTTGGCCCAAAAAGTCCAACGCCATTTGATTGAATCTCCGCCAATTTATCTCAAGGAAGGGGGATTGATTCAGGGTGGGATTAATCCCACCCTCGATGAGATGCGATCGCAGGCGGAGGCCGATCAACAATGGCTGGCCAATTTGGAGGTTCAAGAACGGGAACGCACCGGAATTCCGACCTTGAAAGTGGGTTTTAATAAAGCCTTTGGTTACTACATCAGTATCACCCGGGCCAAAGCCGATCTGGCTCCAGCAGACTATATTCGCAAGCAAACGTTGACCAATGAAGAGCGCTACATCACCCCGGAACTCAAGGAACGGGAAGCCAGAATTCTAACGGCTCGGGAGGATTTAAATCAGCTAGAATATGAAGTTTTTGTGGAGCTGAGAACTGAAGTTGGCCACTATACTGAACCGATTCGCAAAGTGTCTAGGGCGGTTGCTGCCACTGATGTCTTGTGCGGCCTGGCAGAAGTGGCGATTTATCAGAATTATTGTCGCCCAGACATGATCAAGGGGCGAGAAATTCAAATTATTGCCGGACGACATCCCGTAGTAGAAAAATCTCTACCCCCTGGATTCTTCGTGCCGAATACCGCTCAGCTAGGGAGAGAAAAAACTGGGCTGGAAACTCCTGATCTGAATCCATCTCACTTCCCAGATTTGATTATTTTAACCGGGCCTAACGCCAGTGGCAAAAGCTGTTATCTGCGACAAATTGGCCTGATTCAATTAATGGCCCAGGTGGGTAGTTTTGTGCCCGCAACCTCAGCTCGATTGGGAATCTGCGATCGCATTTTTACCCGGGTTGGTGCAGTAGATGACCTGGCCACAGGGCAATCAACCTTCATGGTAGAAATGAATGAAACGGCTAATATTCTCAACCACGCCACATCAAATTCCTTAGTTTTATTGGATGAAATTGGTCGAGGGACTGCGACTTTTGATGGCCTTTCCATTGCTTGGGCAGTTGCCGAATATCTGGCCGCAGACATTCAAGCCCGCACGATTTTTGCGACCCATTACCATGAACTCAATGAACTGGCTTCAATCCTGTCCAATGTTGCAAACTATCAAGTGACGGTCAAAGAATTGCCGGATAAAATTGTATTTTTGCATCAGGTTCAGCCCGGAGGAGCTGATAAATCCTATGGCATTGAAGCGGGGCGATTGGCGGGATTGCCAGATGTGGTAATCCAGCGGGCCCGGCAGGTGATGGGACAAATTGAAAAACACAGTAAGATTGCTTTGGGCTTGAGAAAAGGAGTTAGAAAACCCGAAGTCAAAGAAAAAATAGATGAGCAGTTAAATATCTTTGAATGAGTTTGAGACGCTTGAATACAGCGTTTCTCCCCGGCTGGAATGTGGGAGTTGGTGGCGCACGCCACCCACTCCAAACCATTACCTCACAGGATTATTAGAAGATTGATGAGGAGGTAAAGGGGGCACTGCCTCCCTTCCATTTAACAATTAATTATAACCATCTACTTAAGCCGTTTGAATAAGTTTGTTTAGGATTGATCATGGAGACTATTAACTGGTTAGAAGTGCAACTCTATTTATTACCAGAACGAGCAATTTATCTGGAAAGTTCTAATAGCTTATTGGTTGCAGATTTACACCTAGGGAAGTCAGCTACCTTTCAAGCCTATGGGATTCCGATTCCCAATTGCACTACTGATCTGACCTTAAAAAGATTAAAAGATTTATGCACTCAAATCCAACCTGAAAACCTCTACATTCTAGGGGATTTGTTTCATTCCCGGCTAGCCCTACAAGATGGCACATTAACAACCTGGATTGATTTTCTCAAGCAACTGGCTGTTCCTACCTGGTTAATTGTTGGGAACCATGATCGGAGTTTAGTCAAAGGGTTAGAGCAGCACCATCTCAATATTTTACTAGACCGCATTCATCTAGGAAATCTGGTGCTCAGTCATGAACCTATCATTCCCTCTAAACGCTTGAATCTCTGCGGTCATATTCATCCCTGTCTGCGGTTAAAGTCTCGACTCGATGACTTGCGTTTACCCTGTTTTTACTTCAATGTCGCCAGAAAACTTTTGGTATTGCCCTCCTTCGGCGAATTCACCGGGGGATGGGATGTTAAATTAGAACCCGATATCATTGCCTACGGGATCGCTGACCATAAAATTATTCCCTTTGCGGGTTAATCATTGGGTTCATGCCTAGACCTTGGACAAGGATCCTATCTATCCTCCATCGCTCCATCCCTAAGATCTTGACTTGGGACAAACGGGTGAAAAGCGGGCTAAAAAAAGGTAGAGGTATTAAAAACAATGATCCCTACGAAAAATGCAAGACGATCTTAAAATTTTTCAGACATTTCGCCAGGAGCCCCACAAGAGCTTTGTCAAGGAGAGTTCCTAGAGATGAAGAACGAGGTTGGGTTGGTAATTGAGGTTCAGTGATAGGCTGGCTCAATAGCTAAACTGACTTAATTCCCTCTATGCTCCCCATGACTCTGTGGTAGATCCAAAAAAAACACAGAGGCACAGAGTTCCCAGGGATCAAGTGGGCTAGATTGCTGATTTGATTCTTCCCTAACCTGAATCGACTTTAAAGAAATTACTACACGATGACAAGGTTTGATACTAAAATGCAGCAAAGATTAAGTGTAAGTTCTATGATTTTCAGCTCCAGAGGAGTCATCCAATATGACGAATGAACGGGTGCCCGTCGGAATTATTGGGGCTTCTGGCTATGGCGGCGTACAACTCGTACGACTGTTGCAGGATCATCCCCAGGTAGAAACTGTTTATTTGGGGGGAGATAGTAGTGCTGGAAAGCCTTACTCCAGTCTATATCCCCATCTCGAACCCTTTGTTGATCTGACTATTGAATCCATTGACTTAGACCAAATCTCCCAACGGTGTCAAGTTGTATTCCTCTCTTTACCCAATGGGCTAGCATGGAAAATGGCTCCTGAATTGCTGGCCAAGGGCTGCAAAGTACTGGATCTTTCGGCTGATTATCGCTTCGCCGATCTTGAGGTCTATCAAAAGTGGTACGGTTCTGAGCGTACCGATCAGGAGACGGTGGCATCTGCTGTCTACGGTTTACCTGAGTTGTATCGCGATCGCATTGCTCAGGCTAATCTAATTGGATGTCCAGGATGCTATGTCACCGCTAGTTTGCTAGCCCTGTCCCCGATGTTAAAGCAGGGGCTGGTGTTGCCCGATAGCGCGATTGTCGATGCCAAATCGGGAAGCTCCGGTGGGGGTCGTCAGGCTAAGACCAATCTGTTGCACGCAGAGGTTGAAGGTTCTCTCTCAACCTATGGGGTGGGGGGGCACCATCGTCATACCCCAGAGATTGAGCAAATTTGCAGTGATCTGGTGGGACATGAGATTCTGGTTCAATTTACGCCCCATTTGATTCCGATGGTGCGGGGAATTCTGGCAACGGTTTATGCCACCCTGCGAGATCCGGGCTTGGTGCGGGAGGATTTAATTACGATTTATCGAGCCTTTTATCGCAATTCTCCCTGGGTCAAGGTGCTTTCCGGAGGCAATTTCCCCCAGACAAAATGGGTCTGTGGAACTAACTCCTGCTATCTAGGAATTGAAGTGGATCAGAGAACCGGGCGAATTATCGTGATCTCAACGATTGACAACCTGATTAAAGGTCAATCAGGGCAAGCTGTTCAGTGCTTAAATATTATGATGGGTTGGGACGAAACCCTGGGGTTACCCAAAATCAACTTCTATCCCTGATTCACTTCCCTGAATCAGTTCAAGTTGAGTTTTAATCTACATTAAACTGGCATTCAACTGCCAAAGGCAGATTCCAGGTATTGCTGTAACGTTAACTGATAACCCGGAATTGTGATGGGCTGCTTGATTTCAATCCCTGGAGGAAAATTGTAGAGAGACTCAACGTTCAGCTCGGCATTGCCCCACGGTTCACACCGAACCAGAGCCACATCAAATCGACAGGGCAGTTCGGCAAACTGGGGAAACTGGCTGAGAAAAAGCTGAGCGGATTGGATTAGCTTACCCTGCTTAGTTGGAGTAATCGCCAGCAATCCATCTGCATCCCAATTACCTCGGCTGCGGGTCTTGACCTCAACAAAACTCAAAATATTATTGTGGGTGGGGGCCTGCGCCTTCATTTCCCCTGAATGCAGCCATGAAGAAACTGTCACTAGATCAATTTCACCCCAGCGGCAATGATACTGGTGAAATAAAATCTGCCAACCCTGTAAACTCAACCAATGAGCCACAAACTGTTCCCCCAGTTCTCCAATCTGTTTTGAGCTAATTTTAGGCTTTGCCGATTTTGAGGCAGATTGAGACGATTCCAGATAGAAACCCATATGCCAAGTCAAGCCAGTTTATGGTTAAGCGATCGCCCTACTAAAGATATCTTTACAAAGAAAATATCCTGAGAGGGAGTTCAGACTCCCTCAAGGTGGCTCAAAGCCGACAGATTGCCAATCTCCTCTGATCATAGCTTATCTAAAAGTCGCCGTGATTTTTCCCAGGCAGAGCAAATCCAAAATGCATGGCTAGATTTCACCGCCGCAATTTTACTGACGGTCAAGATAAATTTCCCTCAGAGTTTCTGTCGCTCCTATTCTGAAAAATCAGGTACAGATTGAAGAATGATAGGTTTGACAAATAGATAAACTCCATCCTGTTCATAGATGAGTTGAAAGTCCTCAGATTGGTCGAGTTGTTTGACTAGAGACATTGTAAATTCTTGACTACTTTTCCAACCTGGATGGGATAAATTTAACAGGACATAATCAAATTGACCCAGGTCTTCTGGGGGTGCATCTATATTAGTAAATTTAATTTTTGGACGATGGGTAAGATGGGGTGCAAAGTTTGCAGTTGTCAGTACATTTCCCTGGGAGCTGATTAGACTTAATGCTGCTTTGCTAGCCTGCCAGGTATCAGTTTGCTTTAGGTAAATTGACCAGAAATAACCGAACTTAGCTAAACAAATAAACCCAAGAATTGACCAGAGAATAATCAGTTGATCGAGTCTAAGTCTAAGAAGACAAGAACTTTCGTGAAAAGATTGCCATTGCTCGATGATCCAATGCCCTAAATACTGCGGAGTTTGATCAGATAAGCTAGCAATGATGGCAACCATTAAAAATGGCACGATGGGTACAGAATATTGATGAATCAAATCCCGCTGAGCATCAATATCTGACAAAATATTTTTCATTAACGCTGGAAATGCTCCAATTAAGGGGCTCAAATGCCGGGGAGAAACCCATAAGATAATTGGAGAAATCAGCAGTATTAAGTACTCTAATGTTTTCAGGGAAACTATTCGATCAACAATTAATTCAGGCTTTAAAACAATATTTTTCAGGATTTCACTGATCGAGTTTCCCAAATAAGGATAACGACCCACACCGCCAGGCCCTCGACCATCTTTAAAATAAGGAATGATTCCTTGAATGACAATCATAAACCAGGCTGTTCCCAGTACCAGGGCGATCGCGCCACAGGTTCTTTTTTTCTCAAAAAAATACAGCCAAATCCCCAGGGCAATGACAGTTAATGCCAGGGCATCCTTGCACCCCAATACCCAAAGAATAGCTAGACAAAACCAGATTAACCGATTTAATCTTGCAGCTAAAATTGCCCCTAACAAAGCTGGAAGTGCCATCACTTCAGGATGAAAATCAAATAAGTTGACATTAAAAATAACTGGATACAATAAATAAGTTGTAGCCATCGCAATTGAAAGCCTCGAAGAGAGCCCAGCCTGTTGACTCAGGCTCCAGGTTGGCCATGCACCAATAGCCAAGGCAACGGCTTGAATCAAAAATAACCAGTAAACAGAAGGGTAAATCTTATAAAGTAGGGCAACAGGATACATTGCCCAGGCGGCATGATTTCCCAGGTGGTGAATTTCCAGAAATGAAGAGATAGGGGGTTGTCCTTGACTGATCAAGTAAGTCACCTGATCATAAATTCCTAACTCAAAAGCGGTTGACTGAAATAACGAGTGCCGCAAACTACTACACAGGTACAAAATGATTGCGGAAATGGCAATTATCTTTACTACTGAATGGTTTAAGCTGAGTCTTTTTTTGTCTTTAAAACAAGATCTAGATTCCATCTAAAACGTCAGGATATCCTGGGTTGGTAATTGCGCTTTCAGTCCAGAAAGTCATAGGAGACCTGGAGTTAGGGAGGAATACAGTGGACAATTATAGCGGCGATCGCAAAATAGCTTGCTTAAATACCATAACGTCATTGTTCTGATAAGTTACTTTAAATTCAGGATTATTTTCTAATTGCTGAACCAGGCTAATTCCAGTTGTTTCAGTATCAGGCCAGGGGTGCTGTAAATTGAGTACGATATAGTCAAATTCCAGCCAGTCTGTCTCTGGGGAAACCTGACTGAGTAACTTGAGATTGGCACGATGGGTAAGGTGGGGGGAGAGATAATTGTCTGTCAGAACAGAAGCAAACGGTTCCACCTGAGCAACTGCTGCCTCACTGGCTTTCCAGGTATCAGAGGTTTGTAAATACCCCCAGAAGCGACCATATTTTCCATAACAGAAGAAAATCAGGAGTGACCAGAGTAGAATCATTTGGGGCAATCGCGAGGGGAAGCCAGATTTGGATCCGGAATCTGAAGATTGAATCCGAATTTTGCGCCAGAGATTAATCATCCCCTTTGCCAACATCCAACTCTGATGGTTCAAACTGAAAATCACCCCAAGGAACAGAAACGGAATCACCGGCAGCGAATACTGAAAAGCCAGGCTACGCTGCAAAGATACATCCGATAAACTATTAATTAGCAGGGTTGGCAGTGCTGGCACTAAACAGACTAAAAATTGCGGAGAGATCCACCAGATCACAGGCAAACTGAGCTTATAAAAATAGTCCAGGGTCGGCATTGAGAATAGCCGTCCAAGGACAAGTTGGGGTTTGAGAATCAGGTTTGTAATGATTTCTAAGACAGAATTTCCCAGATAGGTGTAGCGCCAGATGCCTTCCACCTCCTCTCCACTGAATCCTGGAATAATTACCTGCGTCACCAGAATAAACCAACCACATCCCATTGCCAGAGCCAGACTCCCATAAATTCGTCGCTGCTCCCACCAGAATAACCAGAATCCCAAGGCAATTATCGTCAGGGATAATACGGCTTTGCAACCTAAAATCCAGGTAATAGCCAGGCAAAACCAAGCTAATTTCCGCAGTCGAGCCGCTAGAATAGCCCCCAACAAAGCTGGAAGTGCCATCACTTCCGGATGAAAATCAAACAAATTGACATTGAAAATCACTGGATAGAGCAAATAGGCTAAGGCGATCGCGATCGATAAAGACTGACCCAATCCGGCCTCCCGGGATAGTCTCCAAGTGGGCCAGGCTCCTAGAGCTAGGACAATTGCCTGGATGCCCAGGAGCCAGTAAACACTGGGGTAAATTTGTAGAGTAGGGCTAGGGGATAAATGGCCCAAGCTCCATGGTTGCCCAGATGATGAAATCCCAGGATTGAAGAAATTGGAGTCTGCCCCTGACTGATCAAATAGGTGACCTGATCATAAATTCCCAGGTCAAATCCAGTAGATCGAAACATCAGATGACGCAGACTACTGCCTAAGAAGAGTAGTAAGGCCGCCCCTACCATGCTCCACAGCAACATTGGCGGCAGGGAAGCTGATTTTATAGGGGGGATCTCAGGCAGGGATTCCAGGGAGTCAGAGGAGTCAAACGAAACTGGCATTCCAAGGCAATGGATCAATGGACATCGAAATCATCGTACATGATTCAGTTCCTCAATTTTCCACCTTAAATCTTCCACCTTAATTTTCCAAAGTAACCTCAAGGTCTGACTGATCTTCAAAGTAAAATGCGGTATGCTAGAACACTTAACACCTTGTGGGACGTTGCCCATGCCTCATTTATCTGTTCCTGGTGATTCGCTCGAGACCAAACTCGATACAACTGAACTCGATACTAACAACACTTCTCTGCCAATTGCTGAGCCGGCGATTGCAGGATTTTGCTTGACTCTTGCTCCGGCCCAGGTGATGCGGGGCAGCCATATTGTAACTCAGGCCGGTCAGGCGATCACCCAGCTCGGGGTTCGGCCCCTGGTCATTGGTGGTAACCACACCCTGCAAAGGGTTCAACCCCAATTACAGGTTCTGAGGGAACAACATCACCTGACCCTGGCGACAATGGCTTATCACCCTGACTGTAGTGAAGCTACCCTCACCCGGTTGCGTTATCAGGTGCAGCAACACCAGGCTGATGTAGTGATTGGCGCGGGGGGAGGTAAAGCCCTGGATATGGCCAAGTTGGTGGCGGATCAGTGTCAGTTGCCGGTAGTAACAATTCCAACTTCAGCGGCAACCTGTGCGGCTTGGACTGCTTTATCAAATGTCTATTCAGAGCAGGGGACTTTTCTATATGATGTTACCTTGAGTCATTGCCCCAACCTGCTTCTGCTGGATTACGCCCTGATCCAAACGGCCCCCCCCAGAACATTAGTGGCGGGGATTGGCGATGCCCTGGCCAAATGGTACGAAGCCTCCGTTAGCAGTGGCCATATTGATCAAACCCTGGTGATTGCGGCGGTTCAGCAGGCGCGGGTGTTGCGGGATCTTCTGTTTCAAAAGTCCCCGGAAGCGCTGCAACATCCTGGGAGTCCTACCTGGCAGAACGTAGTGGATGCCACCATACTACTGGCAGGGGTGATTGGAGGTTTGGGAGGGGCACAGTGCCGCACAGTCGCAGCCCATGCCGTTCACAATGGCCTGACCCATCTGAGGGGAGTCCACAAAACCTTACACGGAGAAAAAGTAGCCTATGGCATCCTGGTACAATTGCGGCTGGAGGAATTGATTCAAGGGAATCAGCTCGCCGCTACTGCCAGAAAACAATTACTAAAGTTCTATGCTGACATTGGCCTGCCTCAAACCCTAGGACAACTGGGGCTGGATGGGATAAAATTAGCAGAGCTTCAGCAGGCGGCAGAGATGGCTTGTCAAGAGCGATCAGATATTCATCGATTGCCGTTTAAAGTTGTCCCGGAACAATTAATGGCAGCGATGGTTTCGACCTTAGCACCCGTGGGAGAGTCCCAGTTTCAAGCCGGTGCTAGAACTTGAACAAAACGTCTGAGTAGAACGCTTGAATAGAACGTCTGAGTAGAACGTTTGAATAGAACGCAAAAACTTGAAGTAGATTTTTAAGTAGCTCTCTCGGCATTCCTGAATCGACCAGCCCAAATGATTTCAGGTTTATTGAGAGGTTTGTTGGATCTTGCAAGCTCAACACTAACCTCCCGTGTAACTCACCATGACTCTAAGCCAGTCCAGGCAAACGGCAAGTTGTGGGTTCAAGCTACAGGTTTAAGCTACAGGTCACAAGCTCAGAATCTCTCAATTCCACCCTATCACCGACACCTCAACCATGACTCTGGATTGGATTGGCTCCGCAGATCGAGTTCGACAACTTCCCCCCTACGTGTTTGCTCGCCTGGATGAACTTAAGGTTCGAGCCCAGGAGCAGGGACTAGACCTGATTGACTTGGGCATGGGAAATCCAGGGGGCCCCACGCCTCAACCTGTCGTCGAAGCGGCGACCCTGGCCATGCAAAATCCTGAACATCATGGCTATCCGCCATTTGAAGGTACTGCCAGTTTTCGCCGGGCTATTACGGATTGGTATCGGCGACGCTATGGGGTTGAGCTTGATCCCAATGGGGAAGCATTGCCCCTGCTGGGTTCAAAGGAAGGATTGACCCATCTGGCCCTAGCCTATATTAATCCCGGAGACCTGGTACTGGCTCCCAATCCAGCTTATCCTGCCCATTTTCGCGGGCCCTTAATTGCTGGGGGCAAGGTTCATAGCATTCTGCTCAAACCTGAGAATAACTGGGTGATTGACCTGGGGGATATCCCGGATGCAGTAGCCGAACAGGCCAAGATTTTATTCTTTAACTATCCCAGCAACCCTACGGGAGCAACTGCCCCCCGAGAATTTTTTGAAGATGTGGTCAAGTTTGCTCACAAGTACCAGATTTTGCTAGTACATGACTTGTGTTACGCCGAGCTTGCCTTTGATGGCTACCAACCGACTAGTTTGTTAGAAATTCCAGGGGGAAAGGATATTGGTGTAGAGTTCCACACCATGTCTAAAACCTATAACATGGCCGGTTGGCGGGTGGGATTTGTGGTGGGTAACTCCCAGGTGATTCAGGGACTACGCACCTTGAAGACCAATCTGGATTATGGATTATTTGGGGCATTACAAACCGCAGCAGAAACCGCTTTGAACTTGCCAGATTCCTATCTGACCGAAGTCCAAAATCGTTATCGGACTCGCCGGGATTTTCTGGTTCAGGGATTGGCTGAGCTGGGCTGGAGCATTCCCAAACCCTTGGCCACCATGTATTTATGGATTCCCTGTCCCCCCGAAATTGGCTCCACAGATTTTGCTCTCAGTGTTCTCCAGCAAACTGGGGTTGTATTAACTCCAGGAAATGCCTTTGGCTCGGGCGGCGAAGGGTATGTTCGGATTAGTTTGATTGCTGATTGCGATCGTCTGGGAGAAGCCCTCAACCGTCTCAAGGCCGCCCATATCCGCTATCAGTCTGAACCGGTCATGGTCTAGACGGATCAACTCATCTATTCCTCCACGTTCGCTCACGGCTTTAATTCGGCAGGAGTTGGGTCAATTCTCAGATCGTTACAACGCCAGAGTTGGGTAGCCCAACTCTGGCGTTGTTCAGTTCAATCCCTGCTTGGAACCACGAAAAACCAGAGGGATTTAATACTGAGGAACCGAGGGGTCGATTTCCTGACTCCAGGCGGCAATTCCCCCTTTGACATTGATTCCATCAATTCCCGCTTCCTTGAGAATTCCCAGAGCCTTGGCTGAACGACCTCCCATCTTGCAATGGGCCACTAAACGATGACCATTCAGCAATTCTTTCACTTTGTTGACCCCTGCCGTTTGCTCAATCTCAGACAGGGGAATCAATACAGATCCAGGAATTTTGGCAATTTCATATTCGTGGGGATTCCGAACATCAATCAGAACAAAATCCTCAGCACCACTATCGAGCAATTGTTTCAGCTCTTGTACGGTCATTTCAGACATTTCCATCTGCTTTTTGGCCTCCTCTGCTTTGGCTTGGGGAATTCCACAGAACTGTTCATAATCAATCAACTTTTCAATCACAGGGCGTTCTGGATTGGGCTGCAATTTCAATTCTCGGAAGGTCATATCCAGGGAATTGTACAGCAATAGACGACCGCTCAAGGTTCGGCCTTTACCCAGGACAAGTTTAACGGTTTCGGTGGCCTGAATAATGCCCACCAGTCCAGGAAGAATCCCTAAAACACCGCCCTCCGCACAGGAGGGAACCATTCCCGGTGGGGGGGGGATCGGGATAGAGATCCCGGTAATTTGGCCCTGGAGCTTCTGGATTGTACACCCAGTCCTGTTTCCGAGTTCGGAGACTTTTCTGGTCTTCGGGGGTCAATCCAGCCCAACCTTCAGGTCGTTGCCAGCCCCCCTTGGAGTTGAAGACCGTTGCCTGTCCCTCGAACCGGAAGATGGAACCGTAGACATTGGGTTTGTTTAGTAAGACGCAGGCATCATTGACCAGATACCGGGTGGGAAAATTATCCGTGCCATCCACAACAATGTCGTAGGGCTCGAGAATCCCCAGGGCATTTTCTGAACTCAGACGAGTGTTGTAGAGATCAACCTGACAACCGGGATTGATTTCATGGATGCGATGCTTGGCTGATTCAATCTTGGGTTTGTTGACCCAGGATGTGCCGTGGATCACCTGACGTTGGAGATTGGAGCTATCTACAATATCAAAGTCTACAATGCCGATGCGACCAATCCCGGCTGCCGCCAGATAGAGCAATAGGGGAGAACCTAGACCGCCAGTACCAATACACAAGACCTTTGCTGATTTGAGACGCTTTTGCCCCTCCAGACCAACTTCCGGCAGGATCAGATGACGGGAGTAACGTTCGTATTCTTCTTTTGTGAGCTGGACATCATCTAGAGTCAGATTTAGCATGGCAAATTTTGGGGAAGGAAATTGGCCTTCAAATGGTGTTCAAACAAGTTGTCAGGCAGCGCCAGTCAACTGAAATCATGATAGAAATCACGATGGAAATATAGAGATCCAAGGAAGCTACACTACCAATTTTCTTAGGTAACAGATCCATTTTAATAACCCCCTCTCAGATAATCAGCGCGAACCTGGGGAAGCTATCTCTCCTCAAAGTCCACTTAAAGAATTACATGATAGACCAATCATTCCAAAATTGAGCCACTACTTATCATTTCTTCAGGTTGAGCAGGGTTTGCGGCCCAGTTTGCGGCCCAGATATGCAACTGAGTGGCGACCTCTCGCCAGGAAGCCCCGGATTGAGCTGAGATCCGTTCCAGGTTTGCCTGATCGAGGTTTAGCCCAACAGATCTGATGCCCGGTAATCGGGCTGCTGCAATCCGCTGCTCCGCCCAAATGAGAATGATCTCTGGGGTTAATTTAGGGAATTCAATGGTTCGCACCCTCAATCCCACAAACCGTCCCGCCCAACTCAAATCTCGATGGGTTCCCGCCACAATCGTTGCCCGTTGACGGGCGGCTTGGGCCAGCGCCCCTAATAGCAAAGGGGTTGGGATGCGATCGGCTTCATCCCAGTAGGCAGTCGGTTCTACCGGGGGAACCTGCCACCGTCCCGATCCCGGCGGGTAGTAACGATAAGAACCCCCTGTCTGTTTGCGCCAGTGCAACAGATGAGAGGTTTTGCCTGCGCCTTTTTCGCCGATCAATTGAACTAAGGTTCGGGCTTTTGGCTGAGGAGCCTGGGAAATGCCCCGATCCAGCCAGAGATCATCAGCAACCCCAGGAATTTGTTCGGCAATGAAGGGGTTGCCGCGCAGTCCGAGACGTTCGTAGGGATCAGTCCAGAATTGAGCCATCAAGCACCCCTGGGGACAACCCGAAAAACTTTCACCTCCTGCTCTTCTTTTCTGCGGAAAAGTCCTGGAAAGTCTGCCGCTGCCCGAACTTCCCAAATTACCCGTAGTATCTGGCCATCGTAGGATATGGGCCCAATGGGGGGAAGCTTGCAGGAAAAGGTGAAAGAGGTCGTTCCGACGAAGGCATTGGTATAAATGGCCTCGGTATCTACTGTTCCCCGACCTTCTGTGCGCCAGCATACCCGGAGATTGATGGCTTTTGGGGTTGCGGTTCCTGTCCAGCGAAACTGTCCGGTAAGGGTTTCCCCAACTTCGAGGATATTATCTTGCAATTGTAAGCTGATCATAGATTTTATCTCCTTAGATTATCTCTTTAGATGGGCTCCATAGCCCTAAACAACTTCCGGATCAACTGAGAAAGCGAATGTAGAAAGGGTGCCATCCTCAACCCACGGATCTTTATTGGTATTTTTTTGTTGTAAAATTACAGGATCGAACTCCACCTTAACCTCAACCTGCCACAAAATCCGATTGTGTTTAGCTTCAAAGGACGGCGTAGCATTGCTAGGAATTTTCAACGTTGCAGTGTATTCAATGGTTTGAGTTCCTGTCGGTACAGATTGAGTTTCCAGAGGTTGCTCAAAGACAATTTGTCGGACTGTTGTGTCATCGGTGCCAACTCGATAAGTCACAATTTCAGCACAGAGTAAACGGGCTTTCAACTGTGCCGTCTGTTCCAAAGAATTACCACTAGCCAGGGATCTGCAAAATTGAGCTTGACAATGGTCTCCCAACTTCAAAGGAGATTGAGACAGCAGCAATTTCCCAGCACCTTGAAACTTTTTGGTATTTTTGATGTAAGTGGTCATTTCCTGAAAACCTTTTCTCAGCATGATCAGGAAACCTATTGATATTAATACCCAGACCAAACCAAATATGAAAAACAAAGCTCCGGGCGAATCAAGTAGATCTATATTGAGAAAATCTCGTAAACCATTGACTACTAACAGTAATCCAACTATTGTAAGAAAGCCAAGTATGCCTACAGGCAATAATATCATCACAGCAATCAGGATAAACTCTGAATTTGAAGAGTCATTATTCTGGGCGGTGAATAAAAACCCATCTGGTGTTTGTTCCGGCGGTTTTAATTTAGGTGGTGAGTAGGACGGGAGGTTAGTTGGAGCCATATTCAAAAAGTCGGTTGATCTGATAAAAGTTCTACTGGATAGTATTCAATGTCCTCCAGGAAAATTATGAAATATATTTTGTGGGGCATTCACCGTTAATTTGCCTTCAACTCTGCTGTAATACTTCCTGGGCGACTTCTAAAATAACGTCATAGCGAAAATCATCGGTGAGTTCAGTCAGTTTCTTGGCCAGGGGTTGATAGGACTGGGGAATTTGGGCGATCGCCTCCTTGACCAATCGAGAATTTAGCTTGATTGCCCCTTGATACAGGGTTTCTATCCAGGAAGTCGGCATCACCGCTAGGGCATCCGTTGTTAACTCGGTCAGGGGTTCAGTCGAAAATACAGGAGTTTGAGTTGAGGTCGCATCAACCCCGGTATCCTCGTATAAAAATTGAACTCCCAGATGTTGGGCAATTTTCTCCAACAAAACCTCGACCCGAAACGGTTTACGGATAAAATCATCACAGCCCGCAGACATCACCACGGCCCGATCCTGTTCTAAGGCGCTGGCGGTCAAGGCGATAATCACCGTAGCCTGTCCCTGGAGATATTGCTTAATTTGCTGGGTCGCTTCATAGCCGTCCACCACTGGCATTCGCATATCCATAAAGATCAAATGGGGTTTCCAGGACTGCCAGAGGGCGATCGCCTCCTGCCCACTGCCCGCTTCTTTGAGGTCAAATCCCAGGGGTTGTAACAGCTTGATGACTAGCTGACGGTTTGTCCAATTGTCATCGGCCACCAAAATTCGATAGTTTGGTTGATCGGGGGCCAGGGCAACAACCTGATGAGGTCGATTTTTAGATGGAATGAGCTGGAGATCAGCCGGATTAGTGGTGATCGAAAATTGAAATATGGTTCCCTGACCTGGTTGACTCTGAACAGTAATATCTCCCCCCATCAAATGGACAAATTGTCGCGTGATTGCCAATCCCAAACCGGTTCCCTGTTGAGATTGACGACCGGTTTCAGTTTGGACAAAGGGCTTAAATAAGTTGTCAATTTCCTCTGGTGCAATTCCCAGACCCGTGTCAGATACCTCAAACCAGATGGTCTTTTGCTGAGACAAATTATCCGTCAAATTGAACGGTTCTAACTCTGAAAAAACTCGGATTTGAATCCTGCCAGTTTCCGTGAACTTAATGGCATTGCCAATCAGATTTGTTAGTACCTGGCGTAGCTTATTTTCATCGGTTTGGATATATCGAGGCACTGATTCAGCCACTTCTACCTGCAACATCAACCCCTTTGACTGAGCTTTTAAGCTCAGCATTCCCTGGATACATTGCAGCAGGCTAAATAAGTCAAAATTTCCCGGATTTAAACAAATTCGACCCGCCTCAATTTTTGACATTTCCAGCACGTCATTAATCAAATTCAGCAAGTGTTCACCACTCCTGGTGATGATATCTAAATGTTCGGCATAATCTTGTAGAGAATCCTGATGATCTTGTTGTAAATTCCGATTCATCAATTGGGTAAAGCCCAGGATGGCATTTAGGGGAGTTCGCAATTCGTGACTCATGCGGGCGAGAAATTCACTTTTTGCCTGGTTTGCAGTTTCAGCCGCATCTTTAGCCTGTTGGAGAGCCAGTTCAGTCCGTTTGCGATCGCGAATATCCCGAACAATGGCACAACCATATTCCCGCTGATCATACTTCAAATAACTCAGGGTAATTTCAACACTAATGGCTTCTCCAGATTGAGTTAAATGGGTCGATTCAAAGGTTAAAGATTGGTGGGTTCTGAGGTCTTCCCAGGAAATCGGCCAGGCATTTTCATGGGCTGTTGGATCGATATCTTTAACCTGAAGTTTCAGCAATTCTGCCCTTGAATATCCTAAAATCTGAGAAGCCGATTCATTCCCATAAAAAAACCGGCCATTAATATCACTGAATAGGATATAATCCCTAGATTTGTCAATTGAAAACTGAGTGAGTCGCAGCTTTTCATCAATTTCTTTTCTTTCAGTAATGTCCTCTAAAACCCCCAGAATACCAATAACATTTCCCTGGGAATCCTCCATCGGAATCCGGCTGACATCCAGCCAAATCTGTCGTCCGGATACATCTAGCTTTTGTTTAGGAGATATTTTATTCAGTTCAGGGGTTTTGGACTCAATTACTTGTCGATCCTGGGCTCGATAAGATTCAGCAATTTCTTCATCAGTAAACAGATCATAATCTGTCTTATTAATGACAAATTCCGAACTTTCAAGCTGGGCGGAGGCAGCCCATTTTTTATTACATCCCTTGAACACTAAGTTAGTATCTTTCCAGAAAACCTGTTGAGGAATATTATCCAGAATCAGTCGCAAATACTCCTTTTGCTGTTGAATATCTTCTTCAATTTTCTTACGCTCAGTAATGTCTTGAATCTGGCTGATGACTGAACGGGGATTCCCGTCTGAATCCAATCTCAAGTAACAGTTAACAATCCCATATACGGAATATCCCTGATGATGTAGATAGCGTTTTTCCAATTGATAGCGACTAAATTCCCGTTGAATTAATCTATTAAAATAATCGGCACTGATCGCCAGATCCTCCAGGTAGGTGATTGCTTCAAACTTGAGTTGGATCAGCTCTAACCGGGTGTAACCCAAAAATTTACAGAATGAGTCATTGACCTCCAGAAAATTCCCGTCCAGGGAAACCTCAGCCATGCCAATTGGTGCTAGATGAAATAAATCTCGAAAGCGAATTTCACTCTCTTCTAAAGCCAGCTCAAGCTGCTGACGATATTGTCGCTCTTTTTGGAGTTCTTCAGTGAGTACCCGGGGATCTAAAGACTGATTTTCAGCATCATATTCCATAGTTTGATTGTTTGTAATCTGAGTTTATTAAGTTGAGTTTATTAATCCGAACCTATTGATCCGGGATTGTAAAGTAAAAACTCGTTCCGATTTCAATCTCCGACTCAACCCAAAGCCGGCCTCGATGACGCTCAACAATCTTCTTGCATATGGCTAAGCCAATACCATTCCCTGGGTAGTCTTGATAAGCATGTAAGCGTTGAAAAATTTGGAAGATTCGATTAAAGTTCTCAGGTTTAATCCCAATTCCATTATCGTGGATTTCAAACATCCATTCTGTCGATTTCCGGGTGGCTGAAATGATCACTTTTGGCAATACCCCAGGACGACGATATTTGATCCCATTACTGATCAGGTTTTGAAAAAGCTGGCCGATTTGAACGCGATCGCCCCAAATCTCAGGCAGGTTAGCAGCAGTAACGATTGCTCCACTCTCCTCAATGGTGAGCTGTAACTTTTTCAGGGTTTCTTTCAGAATGATATTACAGTCAATAATTTCTAACTTTCTCTGACTGGTTTCTACCCGATTATAATTTAGCAGGCTTTTAATCAATTCCTGCATCCGAATGCCCTCCTCTAGAATTGGAGTTACATATTCCTCGAGTTCTTCCTGGGTTTGTAGGGATGAACCCAATCCTAAAAGGAGCTCTGCAAAACCTGTAATCGTTTGCAGTGGTTGCTGGAGATCGTGGGAAACGATATAGGCGAACTGCTCTAGCTCCTGATTTGACCGAGTTAGATCTTGGTTGAGGTGATGGAGCTTGATGTTTTGCTGTTGCAGTTGGACTTGTAGTTGTCGGATGGTCAGTTGATGACTGACTCGAGCTAGAACTTCCTCAACCTGAAATGGCTTGGTCACATAATCCACTCCCCCAGCCTGAAATGCCATGACTTTGTCCTGGACTTCATCCAGGGCGCTAAGAAAAATCACTGGAATTTGAGCCGTTGTGGGATTAGCTTTTAACTGAGCACAAACTTCATAGCCGTCCAATCCTGGCATCTTGATATCCAGCAAAATCAAGTCAGGAAGCCCATATTGAATCGTCGCTAAGGCTAGTTGACCATTAATCGCACATTGAACCTCATATCCACGCTGACCCAAGGTTTCCGACAGTAGACGCAGATTATCTGATGTGTCGTCAACCACCAGAATATTCCATTTCGGTTGATTGACCATGCTGCGAAGCGGGTTCCAGGTTAGCTGCACCAGAATTGGGCTGGATATCCCTATTTTATCGATAGATTGAGCCAAATTGTGGAATATTTGTCAGGGCGGCTATGCAATCGGATTGAAATTGTGGGTTTGAACTAGCCGTTTGAATTAGTCATTTGAAGGATTGGGTTGAAGGATTGGGTTGAAGGATTGGTTGAAACGACTGGCTGGAACCATGAAGAATCCTGGGGTAGAACATCAGGGGGGCCGTTTTTCAATAGGCTGGAACCTTGAACCACCAGCGCGCCCAATCCACCGTTTCTACAATCATTTCTACAATCGTTCCTACAATTATCTCTGATCGCTACAACAGTTGACTGAGGTTCATGGGTTGAGGTTGAGCCAGATAATACCCTTGAGCATAATCAACTCCGACTGTGGTGATTTCTGTGAGAATTTCCTTGCTCTCTACACCTTTGGCAATGGTTTGTAAACCCATGATTTGACCAATGTAGTTGATCATTTCTACAATTGCCCGGTCTGTTAGATCCTTTTTGATATTTTTAACAAAACCCGTATCAATCTTGAGATAATCTACCGGCAGGTGTTTCAGATAGGTGAAGGAAGACATCCGACTGCCGCAGTTGTCTAGGGCAAAACAGTATCCTAACCCCTGCAACTCAGTAATAAAGTCTGATGCCAGCTTGAGATTGGATAAGGCGGTATTCTCCTGGATTTCAAAGCAAACCGCTTCCGTTGCCACGCCAAAATCCATTAAATATTGATGAAAGTGCTCGATAAATTGATAGTTGATCAGATGAAACTCAGATAGATTAATCGCAAAGCGACAATTCTCTAAAACCCTGGAATTTGCCTGGGAAAGTTGCTCAAGAAAAGCTTGAAAAACCCATTTCTCAACCTGGGGCATCAATTGATAGCGCTCTGCAATTGGCAGAAAGATAGCCGGAGGAATCAGGTTCCCCTCATCATCGCGCAACCGCAGTAACACTTCATAATATTGCCTGAAGTCCAGGGTTTGGAGGGCCGAAGCTTGTTGCAAATAGAGGCAGAATTGATTTTTGACTAAAGCCTGCTTAATCCGTTTGACCCATTGCCAATCGCTGAGGCAACTGACTTGCTTGGGGCGATGGGTAGTGGAGAACTGAATAATTTTTTGGGGTTCTAACGTTAGAGAAGTCATGGGCCGCACTCCGATAAATATAACTGAGAGTCGTGAACTAGGTCTTGATTACTAGATTACCCAGGCAGTTTAAGATCGGTGTGAAGCTTTTATGAGACTCCTCTTAAGGATTAGACTGACTAAAAGAGAAACAGCCAAGGCGGCTGTTTCCCAATCGGTAAAAGACCTGTACTACAGGATTTTCATCTGATTTGATCCCAGTGCTTCAGAAGCTATTCAAGGTCATCTGCCCCAATACTCTCAGGATCTGGAGCTTGAGGCTACTTCTCTCACCCGATAAATTGGACGATTTTGAGACTCATGGTAGGTTCTCATGCTGACCTCAGCCAATAGACCAAAGCAGAAGAGCTGAATCCCCGTCAGGGTCAAAAGGACAGCCAGAACTAATAAGGGGCGATCGCCAATTTGCTCCCCCATGCCATATTTCAAAAAGGTCAAATAGCCCCCCAAAAATAGACCCACCAGCAAAGACACCATGCCCAACAGACCAAAAACATGCATGGGTCGAGTGAGAAATCGCTTCATAAAGGCAATGGTCATCAAGTCCATTACTACCCGGAAGGTGCGATCGATGCCATACTTGCTACTGCCGTACTGACGTTCTTTATGCAAAACAGGAATCTCAGAAATCAGAGCCCCTTCAATGGCAGCCAGGGCCGGTAGAAACCGATGAAGCTCGCCGTAGAGCCTCATATCTGCTACCACTTCCCGGCGGTAAGCCTTAAGGGAGCAACCATAGTCATGGAGCCGGACATCGGTCATTTGACCAATCAACCAGTTGGCAATTTTCGAAGGTAGCTTGCGGGATACCGGATCTTGACGATCCTTGCGCCAACCGCTGACCAGGTCATAACCCTCATTCAATTTTCCCACCACCTTATGAATCTCGGAGGGAGGATTCTGCAAATCTCCATCCAGGGTAACAATTATATCTCCCAGGGCATAGTCAAACCCCGCAGCCATGGCCGCCGTCTGGCCATAGTTCCGGCGTAAAATGATCGCTCTTAACCTCGGGTTGACCTGGGCTTCCCGTCGCAGCCAATCCGCCGAACCATCCTTTGAGCCGTCATCTATACAGATCAACTCATAATCTTGTCCAAGCTCTGCCATAGCCTCTTTAATCTCCTGGATCAATTTAGGCAGGCTCTCAACTTCGTTGTAGATCGGTACGACCAGGGAAAGTGCTGGCCTTTGACCATCAACGGTAGGTAACTCGGTACTGTGTAAAGATTGGGCCTGTAGAACATCCATAGAAGATATTGAAATAAAGGACTGAATTAAGCTGCAACAAACACTCAAACTCTCTTCAATATTGATTTTAGAATTACTCTCGGAAATTACTCTCAGACTCTCCTCTGCCCAGCCTCCAGAACATTATCTGGATTTCAGGTATCTTAGCCAGAAATGGAGAAGAATAGTAACTTCTAGGGTTTTGGTTCTACTAGAAAAATCTGAATGTGTGGAATCTCCAGGTTTTTAAAAGTCTGGGTTGGCTTGAGGGGCTGACCCTTCTGACTAATGGGTTGATCCTCAAGATTAACCACCTGATAATCTTGGCCTACAACGGTCTCGAATACTTGGCCCATTTCCGCTTTATCTGTACAATACACCCAGCAGACTAGCCACAGACGAGACTGAACCGGGGGCATTTGGTTTAGCTCTTGCCGAATGAATTTTGGATCCAAACCCTGCTTCCCGGGACGAGATAGATTGTTGATTGGCAGGGTGCCACTATAATACCGGGGAAGGGACTGAGGTCGCATCCGATCAGCCGAGTAGTAAATCAGGGAATCTCCAGCTTGTTCGTGGGTTTGGATGTATTCGGCTACTCCTTGCCAGTCATTGCGATAGAGAGTCGTATAATAATCTTTCAGACCCCCTGCTACTGCAATCAAATAGAACACCGCGATCGCAATCCCCACCTTGCGCCGCCAATGCCACACCACCACAAACCCTGATGCCAGCAAAATCAAAAAGTAGGGGCCAATAAACATCAGGTAACGGGGAAACCAGATTGTACCTTTGGTGTAAGATACGGCCAACATGGCGATCGCCGGCAAAACTGCCCAGGATACCAGCCAAACCAATCGCTCTGAGCGCAAATCCCGGCGAAATAGAGCGACGATTGGAATAGTCAGCAATCCCAACAGGAT
Source organism: Oscillatoriales cyanobacterium RM2_1_1 (assembly GCA_012033335.1). Lineage (GTDB taxonomy): Bacteria > Cyanobacteriota > Cyanobacteriia > Cyanobacteriales > Microcoleaceae > JBHJGO01. The sequence continues at coordinate 10,276 of JAAURB010000028.1, read as the reverse complement.
CAGATTGAAGAAGCCATAAGCAATTAAGGGAAGCACCTTCAAGGCCTCGGTCAGCAAGCTCTGATCCCCTAATTGATCCCCAGTCAGGACGATATTGTTCGACTCAAAGAGATACCTTAGTGGCCAGTAAACCGTGAACTGAGTAATCATCCCTAAAATCTGACTGGCTCCTGGCTTAACGTATTGCCATGCCCCAATTTGCTTGCTCATAAAATCCTCCGATGCTCCTCCCTGGGTCAGAAGCCACAATGGAGGCAAAAAAGTAAGGACGATCAAAGCCATGGAGAATCCAGAAATGACCAGCCAGCGGAATTGCTTACGAAATGTCCAACATAGCAATAGGGTATCTGGAAAGAGAATTAATACATTATTGGAGTTAGTCAGGAGTAGAGCAATTCGCGCCAGCACCCAAACAATCAAAGCTCCATAGCTTGGTTGTTCTAAAACATGGCTCAGGGCCAGAGTTCCCGCCAGGCTCAGGAAACTAATCAGGGTATACATCCGAATTTCCTGGGCATGATTGATGAACAGTGGCGCTAGGGTCATCATTAAAGCGGCTATCAGTCCCGTGGATTCCCCAATCAAACGCTGGCCCAATCGATAGGTCAGAAAAATTCCCCCCAACCCAAAAACAACTGACAAACCCCGCAGCCAGGCATCACTCGTCCCAAAATACATCCATCCTTTGAGCAAGAGGTAATAAAAAGGACGCAGATAAGGAAACCCAAACTCAAACGTCTCAGCATCTCCAATACTGAGCATCTCATCAACCCAGAGACTCTCTGTTGTCAATTGATAAAGACGCAGAGTTAACCCAAGCAGGAGAATCAATCCAATCGGGAGCCATTGGCTGATCTCAATGGGGCGAACATTAGACTTGCTACTGTAGTACATTGACTAATCACCAAGAGATGAGGGAATTTTGGATACTAATCTGAGCAACTGGATTTCCTTACTGCTAATGTCATAAACCTGCCAGGATAACTGAAGTCATTTGAGCATCCGACGCTTGATTCAATCACCCCTGTTGGGACATTCAGTTGAGGCATTCAGTGAAACTCATTCATATCAGAAACAATTTTAATCTAGCTAAAAATATTGCTCGGAGTCAATAGAGTAATATTCTAGTATTTGACTAAGTATTGACTTTGATATTGAGTTTCATCTCAGGAAACCAGAAATGGTTTGGGCTTATTATATCCCAGATACATTTGACTTCAACCCTGATTAAATCAATGTATATTTAGTAACTTGATAGCGAATTCTACTTTTTCACGACTGACTCTAAATGCTCTTTAAATAAACCCAAAGAAAATAACTAGCGATTCGTGTCTGATAATTTTTTGTATAAACGGTATAAAATTTGACTATGATTTTCGGTTCGTAAAGCGATCTAGATTCTTGTACCACTTCATGGTTTTGTAGCTTTACGATTGCTTTAAAAAATATATTTCTATTTGAAGATTCTGTAAACTGACGATCAATTCTCACCCACCCTATGATGGCTTCAAAAGGGAATAAAATCCTGGACTTAGCTGAACCAAAAGTTAGCCAGGTCATCCATAGCCACATCGGATGATAATTGATCAAAACTGATGGTGCAGTCCTCAATCAATCCTGAAAAAAGCGAGAGTGGGGTTTGGGGACTGTGTCCCGTTAAAAGGGGGTAACGCCCCCTTTACTCCCTTTTACAAATCATTTCTGTACCTTATGTGATCAAGCAACGTGAAATTGCCAGCAAAGGTGGAAAAGCAGCTCATGAAAAGGGGAACGCCCATGAGTTCACCTCTGAAGAAGCAAAAGAAGCCAGGTCGCAAAGGCGGAAAAGCTTCCTCTTAATTTTTCCAGTTAGGGAAACGAACCTTAACACTTTATTTAACTTCAGTGTCCCCTTACCCCGAGGCCATTTTTCCTCAGGGCAAGGGGTTTCCTAAGTTTCTTCGTCGGCCAATAGCTAGGCTGATTTCAATGCTGCGCTTCCTGGAGAATAGACATTGAACCCTCCTTAAATCTCTGAATGGGAGAGGCTTAAGGAGGGTATTGATAGACAGATAGTAACTCAAGTCTTGACCGAGGCTATCTTAATTTTCGGAGTAACCTAGAGGCTTAAGATTCAGCAAATTTAAACGCCCGTAAACACCATGTAGCAATGGCTCCAGCAGTTAAGAGCTTGAGTGATTCCAGACTCCAGTACTGAAAATGCAGTTGATTCATCCCCTCAGGGGCTACTTCACTAACGTCAAATAGATTTAACGACAGACCCAGGCCTGCCATCTCAGGGGTCAGGCTATAGCCGCAGATCAGGGTCACTCCCAACAAAAACAGGGATAGCATCGTCACTGTCCGCAGGCGATCGCTGAAGCCTTCCGGTAGAGTTGCCGCGAGAGCCAGTAGACCCGTCAAGCTGATGGCGGCGCATAGCATTTCAACTCGGTTAAATAGGGAGAACATGACCGATCCGGCGGACACAAAATCAGACTGAGTCATCATGCCCGTTATATACATACTCGGCATCACAACCAGATCTAAAATTAAGCTGCCACTGATCCAAAACGCCAAAGCTCCGAGAATAATGACAAGCCAACGATTGGAATCAGACTGGGTTGCAGAACCAACTGGGGAACTGGTTGGAGAATCAGGGGTAAAAAATGAGTTCATAGGAATATAGCGATTTTCAATCGCGTGAGGTACGAATTTGGGAGTTGATAGCGCACCGCGCCACCACTTCCCGTACTCCAGCAGCGTGAGAAACGCTGTAATGCCTGAAGACGATTTTGGTCTTAATTACCAGTTTACCGGGATTTTCAAGCTTTGAATATAAAGTAATCTTGTAGATTTAATATCAATAGTCTGTCTGAAAATGCTTCAAGATCAATCAGAAAAATAGAATGGTTCTAGTTAAATTTTTGACGGCTTAACTTCTTCTCATCAAGGGTTTGACCTGATTTTTTTACGGGTTAAAGCCTACCATCTGTAGAGATTTTATCTTGAGTATTTGTACCTGATTCTGTGGGATTTGTAACATAAATTCCGAGGTATTTTACAATACTTATCAAAACTCTTAAAAAAACTTCAAGAAGAGTAAGTAGCTTAACGCAGTTAGTTGGAAGACTAATGTGGGGGTGAAGGGAATAGTGCCCCCTTCCATTCAACAATTAACTACAACCATCTATCCTCTACTTATTGCCAGGAGGAGGATGGAATGTTCCCGGTATTTTGGCTATTCTAGAGAGTCGGCCCGGCTGTATATTCCTATCCCTCAACTGAAGCGCTATAATCGCAGGCACAGGTTACAAGCTTAGATTCCCAGCACAACCTTCATCCCTAAAATCGAGCTCCGGGGAATTGTCTCTAAAATCTTGCTCTGAAGTCTGTCTCTGAAATCTACCGCTGAAATATCTGCTCAATTTTGATGGTGAAAGCTGTTGTTCTGTTATCAGGGGGCCTGGATTCCTCGACTGTTTTATTCCAGGCGAAGGCGGAGGGTTGTAGGTGTTATGCACTCTCCTTTGATTACCAGCAGCGCCACCAACGAGAACTCGAGTCTGCCACCCGGATTGCTCAACAGGTTGAGGTTGCAGAACACCAAATCGTCAATTTTGATCTGAGACGTTGGGGCGGATCTGCCTTAACCGATACTCAAATCGAGCTACCCGAGGGCGATCGCCCGATCAAATGACCCAGTCTATTCCAGTCACCTACGTTCCTGCCCGGAATACAATTTTTCTGAGTTTTGCCCTGGCTTATGCCGAAGCCCTGGGGGCAAGTCGAGTTTACCTGGGGGTAAATGCCCTGGACTATTCTGGGTACCCAGACTGTCGCCCAGACTATCTCCGGGCCATGCAAGCGGTTTTTCAATTGGGTACGAAGCAGGGCCGGGAAGGAGACCCAATCACGATTCATGCCCCCTTGGTGCAACTGAAAAAACGGAGATTATTCAGCTTGGCAACCAACTGGGGGTTCCCTGGGAACTGACCTGGTCTTGTTATGCTGGGGGGGAAGAAGCCTGTGGCGTTTGTGATTCCTGTCGATTGCGCCTGGCTGCTTTTGCAGAATTGGGACTACGGGATCCAGTTTCTTATCGTGGGGCAATAGAGTATGGCGATCAAGGCAAAATCCCTCCAGTTGATCAATTCGAAATTTGATCAATGCCAGAGGGAAAACCGGATTCATCTCCAGTTTTACTGAAAGTTTTACTGAATCTACTTCCAGCCTGCCCGATCCATCAGTTGAATGGCTTCGGCATTACTCTTGCCATAGGCCGCAACATTGACCGGATCGGCCTTGAATGTACCATACTGAGAGAGACTCGCAGGAATCGCAACCCCTGCTACTACCGGGTACTCGTTGTTGCCCAGGGCAAAGATTTTCTGGGCTTCAGGACTAGCCAGGTATTCTAGGAACTGAATGGCTCCGGCTTTGTTGGGGGCTGTCTTTACCACCCCACCCCCACTGATATTGATATGGGTTCCCCGGCTGCGTTGATTGGGGAAGAACATGCCAACTTTCTGAGCGACGGCTTTGTCTTCAGGTTTACTGGAGGCGGCAAGGCGGGCCAGATAGTAAGAATTGACAATAGCCAGGGGAGCGGCTCCCGCTGCAACCGCTTGAATCTGTGCAGTATCATTGCCTTCGGGCGATCTGGCAAAGTTAGTCACTAAACCTTTGGCCCATTTTTCAGTATTGGGCTTGCCCAGGGTTTCGATCATTCCGGCAACCAAAGACTGATTGTAAATATTACTTGAAGAGCGGGTTAAGACTTTGCCTTTCCACTTGGGATTGGCCAGATCTTCATAGGTTGAAAGCTGCGCTGGATTCACCTTGGATTTGTCGTATACAATCACCCGAGCCCGTTTTGAAAAGCCAAACCATTGGTTATTGGGATCGCGCAAATTTCCTGGAATGGCTTTGGCTAATACAGACGATGAAACCGGTTGCAGAATCCCGGCCTGTTGAGCTCTCCAGAGATTCCCTGCGTCTACGGTAAGGAAAACATCTGCCGGACTTTTAGCCCCTTCACTCTTGATCCGTTCAACCAATTCCTCTGCTTTGGCTTCCACTAAATTGACCTTGATGCCAGTCTTATTAGTAAATCCCTGATAAATTTGATTGTCTGTGTCGTAGTGCCGGGCGGAGTAAAGATTGATCTGTTTAGGGTTAGCAATACTTGGGCCGGGTTGACCCATCTCCCCCACCATAATGGCCCCCAAGGCGGCACTGCCCGCCAAAAAAACACGCCTCGTAATTTTACCCATTGCTTTGCCCATTGTTAAAGTTTTGTCCTTTGATGAATTCAGCCCCATCCCGATGAAACCAGATCTGTCCACCAGGGGCTACAGTTTAAGTAGAATCATTCTCAATTATTGGGCTTGATGTTCCTTTTGTCAAGCTGAGAATAGTTTTGGATATTATGAGATGGAAAAGACTATAAACCCCTTAAAACAAGGATTTCAGTTCTAAACTTCAGCGATCGTCCTGAAATTTCTTGCAAAATTTTCTATATAGCCTGGTTATATTTTTCACTAAGCCTGACTCTTATACAAATAGATTCTTAATAGAGATGATCAGTAGCTAGGCACAATTAATTAGAAGATACATGTAGGGGGTTGAAGGGCGCAGTGCCCCCTTCAACCCCCTTCTGTTTGATAATTAATTACAACCATCTACTTCCCTGATGTCAGGGAATCAGGACTCAAACCGTGGTGGCTTGAAGGTTGCTGAGAATGGTTCTAGCCCTCCCAGGGTTGTAACCCGTGCCGCAGATGTTTTGATCTGGATGATTGAATTTGAAATGAATTTGAAATGAATTTGAAATGTGTACAGTTTGCCCATGCTAGAGGCTACAAAGTCTGACGTTACTGGCGATCGCTAGTTAGACAAGCTAGCAGGACTAAAAAGAAACTTCTACTCCTTGCGTTACATTCAATAGTGAGTCGTCCCTTGGATTTTGCTGAAACGTTTGCCTGACGGGGGACACGCGCTAGCTTCTGATTTACGTAATGTTGTAACCAAGACCAGCTTACTCCTGTGACTCTGGCAATTCCTCTCAAAGAGAGCCGCTCAAGTAAGAGCTTGTCTATTAATTGCTTCGTTTGTTGTGAAATCTTTCTCCTTTTTGGATGTTTGACAAACTGACGACCACAATCTTACATCGGCTTTTAGATCTGCCCTTAGCAACTGAACCATTTTTAGTGATATTTGAAGACCCACATCCAGGACATTTTTTTGAATCTATAACTTGAGCTAAATCCATTGATGATTTTGTAGTTCTTTCCTGGATTGATATTGCAAGTCGAAAGATTAGCAAACTCAGAATTAATGCAGCCATAAAATTCAGATGTTTTTGGGTTCTTGATGTCTTGATTGTATTTGGTGATATTTTACATGGCCCCTACACAGTGTTAAGTGGATTGGATGCTAGCCTATTGACCGCCGATGACTTTGCTACTCTCCTGAGTTAAGTCCCCTGCTGCTCTGTAAAAGTCAGCCATCTTTTCTGCCCACTTCTCCTTAGTTTAGGAGAAGCAGTATAGATGGTTGTAATTAATGGTCAAATGGAAGGGGGCACTACCCCCTTCACCCCCCCCATCAATCTTCTAATTAATTGTGCTTAAAGGAATGTTCCAAGTTGGAACTTTCAATACAAGATTCTACTAGATTTGTTTAATGAAATCCTCGGTTAGAAAATTCTAGTAGAATTTTCTAACCGAGGATTTCCAGAAAAACATTCAAATAAAAATTCAATTGGGAACCTTCAATGGGGAATGTTTTGACTGAGAATTCCAACTGAAATTTTCAGAAAATTTAGTAGATTTAAGCGTTTATAATAGCAAGCAGATCCTAATCCGTGACAAATCAATTGAGTTCTCTAGAAGAATACCTCAAACGTTTTTTTGGCTATGATACGTTTCGCTCAGGTCAGCGCCAGGTGATTGAACAAGCGCTGCAAGGGCAAGATATCCTGGTGATCATGCCAACGGGAGGCGGAAAATCCCTGTGTTTTCAGCTTCCAGCTCTGGTTCAACCCGGTTTAACCGTGGTGGTTTCTCCCCTGATTGCCTTGATGAAAGATCAGGTAGATGCCCTACAAGATAATGGAATTGGTGCTACTTTTTTGAATAGTTCCCTATCGATGGAGGTAGCGCGATCGCGGCAAGCTGACATTTTAGCAGGAACCATTAAACTCCTCTATGTTGCCCCAGAGCGCTTACTATCAGAGCAATTTTTGCCCTTTCTCAATCGAGTTCAGGAACGGATTGGAATTGCTAACTTTGCCATTGATGAAGCCCATTGCGTGTCCGAATGGGGCCATGATTTTCGCCCAGAATATCGCCAGCTCAAATCTATCCGCCAACGGTATCCTCAGGTTCCGGTAATGGCGCTGACGGCTACCGCTACGGAGCGGGTCAGGCAAGATATTGTCCAGCAATTAAACCTGAACCAGCCCTATATTCATTTATCGAGCTTTCATCGTAGTAATCTTTACTATGAAGTCATTCCCAAACAGAAGCGAAGTTTCCCACAGTTACTGGCGCGGGTTCAGCAATTAAAAGGATCAGGAATTATCTATTGTTTGAGTCGTAAACGGGTACAGGAAATCGCCGAACAACTGCAATCCCACAACATTTCTGCCTTACCCTATCATGCTGGCCTAGAGGATCAGGTGCGAGCGGAAAATCAAACCCGGTTTATTCGGGATGATGTCCGAATCATGGTGGCAACCATTGCTTTTGGGATGGGGATCAATAAGCCCGATGTGCGATTTGTGATTCACTACGATTTACCCCGAAATCTGGAGGGTTACTATCAAGAATCAGGCCGGGCTGGACGAGACAGTAACCCAGCCGACTGCTTACTCTTTTTTGGCTATCAAGACATGGCTACGATTGAGTATTTGATCGGACAAAAATCTGACCCGGATGAGCAACGCATTTCCCGGCAGCAGCTTCGCCAAGTGATTGACTATGCCGAATCAACGGAATGCCGTCCGCAAATTCAACTGCGCTATTTTGGGGAGAATTTCCCTGGCAATTGTGGCCACTGTGATAACTGTCGTCAGCAAAAACCCCTGGAGGATTGGACGGTGGAAGCGATGAAGTTCCTGTCCTGTGTCGCCCGGTGTCGAGAACGGTTTGGCATGGGCCATATCATTGATGTGCTGCGGGGCTCAAAGCGCGCCAAGATTCTAGATCAGGGACATGATAAACTTTCAACCTACGGTATCGGCGCGGATCATACGGTAGAAGAATGGCGAATCCTGGGGCGATCGCTCCTGCATCAAGGATTTTTAGAGCAAACCACGGATGGCTACTCGATTCTAAAGCTCAATCCTCAAAGCTGGGCCGTGATGAAGGGGCAGTGCGTCGTGGAGATTGCGGTGGGGAAGCAATCGGAAGCTCAATCCCAGAATCCGAACGACTCAGTTTCCAATGAAACAACAGCTTTACTCTTCGACCATCTGCAGCAGTTACGCAAACGGATTGCCGATGAATCCTCCATCGCTCCCTATATGGTGTTTGCTGACTCCACCTTGAAGCTGATGGCCCAAGGCCGACCCCAAACCGTTGCTGATTTTCTCTCGATTTCTGGGGTCGGACAGTATAAATTGGAGCGATACGGGGAACGATTTCTAGAGGCCATTCGCCAATATTGTGTAGACCACAATCTATCGACTCTTGACACTGCTGTCAACTATTCTTCAGAGATTCTCGCCAGTACTGCCATGTCCCAAGATGCGGGTTCCCTATCTGATAGTCAAATGGTCACTCTTCAGCTCCATCAACAGGGCTTGACCGTGGAGGCGATCGCCCATCAGCGAGATCTCAAACCCACCACCGTTGTTGATCACCTGATCAAGCTAATCCAGATGGGTCAAGCCGTAGATATTAATCGGTTAGTGGCCCCTGAACGTCAGCAAATCATCACTCAAGCCATTGAAATCGTCGGGGATATAGCCTTGAAACCCATTTATGAGCATCTTCAGGAAGAGTACAGTTATGATGAGATCAAGCTGGTTAGAGCCTCTTTGCAGCAGGGCCGCCTGGAATTTTGATCTCTATTTCGCTGTATTGAGCTCGCTTTTGAGTAACATTACTCTACTTGCTCCTGCTGCTGTTCTTGCATAGAATGAGCTACACCATTCACCTGTGCAGGGAACAAGACCATGAACCGTCCGATTATTCTAGGAATTGTGGGAGACAGTGCAGCTGGAAAAACCACCCTAACCAAGGGAATTGCTCAAGTGTTGGGGCCAGATAATGTCACGGTAATCTGCACGGATGATTATCACTGTTACGACCGCAAGCAACGGGTAGAAATGGGGATTACGGCATTGCATCCTGATGCCAATTACCTCGATATCATGCAGCAACATCTCAGCCTGCTACGAACTGGCCAACCGATCCTCAAACCAATCTATAGCCATAGCACAGGTGAATTTACTCCGCCGGAATATGTCAAACCCAATCGGTTTGTGATCGTTGAGGGGTTGCTGGGCTATTCAACTCGGGGGGCTCGGGATTCCTACGATGTCAAAGTTTACCTGGCTCCGCCGGAGTTCCTGCGAACTCAGTGGAAAGTCAAGCGGGATACTCTCAAACGAGGATATACCGAGGAGCAGGTATTGAAAGCGCTGCGCCAGCGGGAACCCGATTCTGAATTGTATATCCGCCCCCAGCGCAAATGGGCCGATGTGGTGGTGTCGTTTTATCCCCCCGAAAATCAAGAGGTTGACGGTTCAGCCCTGAATGTGCGGCTGGTGCTCCGACCTACGATTCCCCATCCTGACTTTACTGAGCTTCTAGATGAAGGCGATCGCCATCGGTTTCCGGCAGTGCGTCTGGGTCTGGATCGGGATATGGGCAAGCCCGTAGATGTGCTAGAAATCGACAGTCATGCCACCCTCGAAGAGGTTACCGAACTGGAAAAGTTGCTCTGTAATGAGTTTCCCAATTTGAAAAATTTTTGTAGCACCGATAATCAAGAATTGGGCAAAGTAATCGGCACCACAGGAGAACTTCTCCAAAGTTATCCTTTAGCCTTGACGCAATTGTTGATTGCCTATCACATGACCAAGGCAACTAAGTTAGTTTAATTTCTGGTTTATTTTAATTCCTGATCAGAAATCTTGATCAAATCAGATGAAAATTCGGCGTTGCTGAATGATGCAATGAATCATTGCGGAATCGGGACATCCCAGAATTTGAGGTAATGAAGTAGCAACCGAATCGAGTGCTTCAGCATTTCCACGGATTTGGAATAACAGAGCGTCTTGCGA
>JAAURB010000027.1 GCA_012033335.1 Oscillatoriales cyanobacterium RM2_1_1 | reverse complement strand
GGGATCTATTCGCTGACGTTCGTTCCATTGTCAATACCGGAAAGCGTCAGGGTCTCTCCGCTTTTCAAGCCATTTCGGCTGCTTTGAATCCTGCCAAATCCCTATTCTCTCTAAGTTGAGCAATTACAAAAGCTGTTTAAGAAATCCTCTTCCTGGCAGAATAGTTATAGGGAACCTCTCCTCAGCCTGTTGAAAAAGGTTTTCCGCTCAAGACCGAACAATACCGCAAAATAATCCTGCAAACCAAACTTCAAGTAACAATGTCAAACAGCAAAGTCATTGCATTATTTAACCAGTCGGGAGGAGTAGCAAAAACTACCCTGACAATGAACTTAGGGTATCAACTGGCTCAGCGCCAGCATCGTGTTTTACTGGTTGACATGGATCCCCAGGCATCTCTGACTGCATTTATGGGTTTGGAGCCCTCTGAATTGGCAGAAACTATTTATGAATCCTTGATGGTGGGAGAGACACTACCGATTCATTCAGATATTTACCAGATGGACTTGCTACCCGCCAATATTAATCTCAGTGGCGCAGAGTTGGAACTGGTGGTGGCTGATCTACGGGATCTGCGCCTGGTAGAAGCCCTCAAACCAGGTCGAGAGCGCTATGATTTCATCTTGATTGATTGCCCTCCTTCCCTGGGAATTCTCAGTTACATTTCTCTAGTTGCTGCAACCCATGTTTTGATTCCGATTCAAACGGAGTACAAAGCGTTGAAAGGAACAGAGCTACTACTGCAAACCCTGGCTCGGGTCAAAAAACGGGCTAATCAGGAATTGCAAGTGGCTGGTATTTTACCGACGATGTATGATGGCCGTACTGTCCAAGCTGCCCAGAGTTTACAATCGATTACAGAGTCCTTGAGTGAAATTGCCAGGGTCTATCCCCCCCTGACCCGTTCAATTGCTTTTGCCGATGCGGCTCAACAACATCAACCCTTGGCGGTTTATAACCCCAAACATCCAGCCCTAAAAATCCTGACTGAAGTTGCCCAAGGTTTAGAAGCTCTACCTTAATTTGGACATCTTCATCCGTACTTTCAATCTGGATATTCTTACTCAAAATCTACTAAAAAGTCTGCTATGAACTCAAAACGCGCTATTCAACCTTATAAAATTCGAGGCATTGATGCTTTGTTTGGGGGAGAGCCTCAACAGACTCCAGAATCTACTCCAAAAAAGCAGTCAGCAATAGCCCTGAATCAAATCATTCTCCCTCAACATCAGCAGCCCCGTCGCTATTTTGATCCGCTCAAGCAAAAACAGCTCGAACAGTCCATTCAAGAACATGGCATCTTGGAACCTTTGCTGGTTCGTTTGTTAGAACGAGATCGCTATGAACTGGTTGCAGGTGAAAGGCGATATCGAGCCGCTAAAGCAATTGGTTTGGCTGAAGTTCCAGTGACCATCAAGCAATTGAGCGATCGCCAAGCCTTTCAACTCTCCCTGGTGGAGAACCTGCAACGGGAAGATCTAAACCCAGTTGAGGAAACAGAGGGGGTTTTACAGTTGCTTGCCTTGGAGTTAGAGCAAACCATGGCAGAGGTACGGTTGCTGTTGTACCAGATGAAAAACGGGATTGAGAAGCTCAAGAAGGAGCAGCCTGAGAAAGATTTTGAGGTTAGGGATAACGTTATCCCTAACCCTGATTCTGATGTGGAACAAAAAGTAGAAATAGCTTTTCGGGGGCTATCAAAGAGCTGGTATTCTTTCACCTGCAATCGGCTACCCCTGCTCAATTTACCTGAAGATGTTTTGGAAACGTTACGACAGGGGAAGATTGAGTATACAAAGACCAGGTTGATTGCCCAGATAAAGGATGAGCGAGATCGGGCTCAATTTCTAGCTGAAGTGATTGAGCAGCAGTTGAGCTTGAGTCAGATTCGGGAGCGAGTTGAAGAGTTCAAGCAACTCAAACCTCAGGAGACTGCCCAAAGCCCAAAGGCAAGGCTACAGGAAGTAACCCGAAAAGTAAGCCATTCTCAAGTTTGGAAAGACCCGAAGAAATGGAAACGAGTTGAAGGGCTGTTAAAAAAGTTAGAAGCGCTGATAGAAGAGAATGTCCCTGGAATTTAAAGAGTTAGAATAACCTGATTAAGCCTCTTTAACCACGATATTTTATGGTCGAAGAGGCTTAGGCTTAATCATCCAAATCAACCCGTATGATCAGTTCAGAGAGATTTTGCCAGGGCTCCGTTTTTATTACTGGCACTGTTGTTGCTTAGTTTATTGGCTGTTGTCACCAGTGGGATGTCGATAACAAAGTCGTCATTATCTAATAAGAAAGTGTCATTCAAATCAATATCATCTAGGTTATCGGCTTTTTCCTCAGCAATAATGGCCAACCGTTCAAACATCTTGGTGAGCTTGCGTAGCTTGACCTGGTCAGAAAATTGGCTGGAGTATTTTGACAAATTCTTGCGGTCATACTGTTCAATTTCTAAAATAACAAGATTGAGCTGGTTATAAAGTTCGCTGAGGTTCATGGCCAAAACTCCTGATAATAAATAAACAATAAACAATAAACAATAAACACCACAGATACAGATCCCTTTCCCTATTTGGCAGGGAAACCCAGGGGGTTGTTCGGTCAAACCGCAACGGGATAATCCGTTTCAGGGTCATTATCTGTGACAAATCCCCCCTGAACCAACTCTGGGAACAGACCCAACAGATACTTCGGCTGCATCCAGGATTCCAGGGAGATCGGGTATTGAGTCGGGTCTCCTTTTTCATCCAGATCAAGCCCGGTGACTGTACCCCGCAGGGCAGGTTTGAGATTCCCCAGACGGTCTCGCACGGCCCGCAGATTCACCTCCACTAAGCCCCGAGACTGCATCTTCTTGATTCCACCGCGACCTCCCCCCAAAGTAGACAGGGTATTGCCATGGCTGAGCAAAATTGGAAACTCTGGGGGCTTGCGGACATCGGAGAGAATCGACTTGAGAAACCGCCCCGCCAGGGCCGGATCGCAACTCTCCTGGTATTGCGTTACCTCATCCCAAATTGAAGTATGGGCCAGGTTGGCAGCTTTTAACCGCTGGTAATAGGCGACTAAGCGAGAATTGATCGCGTTGTAGTTGTACTCCGCCCCATACATCTCAAACACCTGGGGCCAAGTATTTTGATGGGCATGGGGGTCAGCCACCGAAACCGTATGGCCAAAGAAAATCACCCGCAATAAGGCCAAGAACGAAGCAAAGGAGGTTTTCCCTGAACATTGTTCTCCCCAGATTAGTAATGGTTTAGTCAACAATAACTGCATCAACCACTCGCAACCGGGAGCGTTCAGCTTTTCCCAGAGTTCCTGCACCCGTTCATCCTGCTCATCTGGCATCGCTGGGGGAGTCGGGGGCGGAGGGTCAGACAGCCGCAGACCCAATGGAATCGGATCCTCATTCAGATAACCGTTGGCCCGAAGGTTAGTGACGGCTTCTGGGATGAAGAAGCTCGGTTCCGCTAAATCCTGGTTTGGTTCCTCGGCCTCAGATTGAACAATAGGAGGTTGTCCCTTAGACTGAGTCGGCTGAAACTCCTGCCTGGCTTGGGGAGAAGGCATCCCCACCATCGCCATCATCGGTAATGGCTTCGGTTCGGTCAAGGCCGCCGCTACCATTGCTTCCCGCACCGATTCTTGGTAATAACGCTGGGCCGCTAATTGATGGAAGAAATCCTCCTGGGCCTGTTGTTCCTCGGCCTGGAATAAGGGTTCTACCTTCTTAAGTTTGTAGCCAATTGCCAGCACCATTGTACTGCCAGAGATCGCCCCCAGCAAGCTCAATCCTTGCACCCACAAATCCACAGTCTTGGACTTGGAGAGAAAGAACGGGGGTAAAGACCACAGCAAAAAGCTGACCCCCAATAAACCCCCTGCCATGCCCTGTAACCAACCCACCGACTCCTGGGCCAACTTCTCCTTCAGTTGAAAATCCTTGAATTCTGTTGTCATCACTATGACCTACCTCCGAACTCTAAATTCCGAACCCTGGACTCCAAACCTTTCAAGCGGCCCGCTGTTGCTGCATCTTCTGTTTCAATTGCTGGATTTTGAAGGAAGCTTTGTAATCAGCCCCATCAATTCCTGCTCCCAGGGAGACATACCGGGGTCGGAGTCCATGCAAAGCTTCGGCATACTTGGTATTGGCTGCGAGCTTTTGTACCTCATTACCCGCCAGGTGTTGACGGTATTGATAGAACGCCGCATGAACCTCAACATCCGCATCATCAATCTGTTGCAGAGCGTTAAATGCCTGCTGAGTATACTTGCTGCTGGACTTGCGCTCTCGAGCCAGACTTTTGAGTGCCTGAACTTCCTCTTTATTAAAGTAACGGGGGTCATTCAGAACAGGAGTTGAACGCACTGAACCAAATGGCCCAGGATTACGAGGATTCAGCGCTTGATTGTCGGTTGGTGCGAGAACATTGGCTGGATTGATCCGGTGATCGGCAAAGGTGTCAGACGTTGAATTCGTCCCCAGTAAAGAAGTCAAAATACCCATGTGGCTGCCCTCCTGCTAAGTTGATTTATTATTCAATATAACAGCTTGTCTCACAATTGCAACATAAATAAAAGAATTTATTGTCTGGGCCTACCAGGATTAAAGCTTATCATAAATATCCTGAAATACTCTATTTATTAAAGGTAGGATAACAAAGTTAATTGATTTAATTAAGTAGTGATAAGTAAACATTGAGAAATCATACTTAAGACTAGGGAATTAAAATAATCCAATCAGTTCATTGAGTCTAATTTAACGTGACCCTGGCATTTTGTCAAGACAGATCAACCTATTCCCTGGGTACCATGGACAAGAAATGACTATTAAACAGCTTAAATTGATTTTAATAAGTTTAACGTCGATTTATTTTACTTCTTAAAACCATGAGCATTTGAATATAAATATTCTGGCTTTAATTTGGGTTTCTTGAAAACCTTAAAAAAGATTTTAAATATTACACCCGAGGCCATAAATCTCAAGCATAATAGATTCAATCTGTCCCCACAAAAAATCCTTCATTAGAGAATTTGTTCTCTGGATGAAGGAATCAATGTCGTCATGTATTTTTCAAATCCTATTAGCTTGGGGGAGGTTTACTTCGGGTTTGACCAGAGTTCAAAGTTGGATGAGCCCCCTGCTAGTTGAGGATTTTGTCGGTGGTCGGCGGAATATTTCCCTGGAAATCTCAGGGTTGTCCTGGCAGCCTCAGCTATAGAGTTTGAAGTTTTAGTCATTGTATGATTGATAAGTCAAACTCCAATGATTCAGGATTGATTGACCGATGTCATTTTTCCAAAGTTCGGATCAGTTTCCGGGGGAGAACGTTTCAATCCATTCGCTGCGAATAACTTTGGTTTTGACCCCAGGTAAACGCTACCGATAGGTTTATTGTTGGTGACAATGACCTACATCTAGTCTATTCTCCAGAAAATTTGAGCTAGAATCCTAAACTTAGTTGATCTAGATTGGGCTGCAAACCCCCTAGATAATGGTCTTCAAATCCCTCCAGATTAGTCTCCCCCAGCCCTGGGACTGTGACTCCGGCTGATTCAACAGCAGCCAGATTGGGGTCGAGGATTACTAAGTCTAGGGTTTCGGAAACCATGGAGCTAGCCATTAGAGCAACGGCATGATTCTGAACCAAGGCCACCCAATCCTGAGATCTGTCCCCTGGAGCCTGACCAATCCCCACTGAACCTCCTCCCGTCAAGTCCGTTACCGTCCCGGTTTGTAATTCGCCCCCGGTGCGAGGGTTGTACCACTGCACTGTAAACGCTCCGGAAGGCAGGTCAATATTGGTGGTGCCCCCATTGGGAAGATAAACCGCGTAAATCTCTCCAGCTTTACCAAATACGTAGTCGTTATTCACGGACGTAATCTCATCCATGGATTGCATCTGGGGGAATGGCAGATGGTCTTGAAAAAATTCCAGGGCGTGGCGAGTTTGATCCCACATCAAATCTCGACTCCGCCAGTTCTCAGCGTCTAGATCGTTGTCAGGATAGCCATAGCCAAAATACCATTCCACTCCGGCTCCCCCTGCCATCAGGTTGCCCCACAGATGGGACTTGCGAACCTCATCGTGGTTGGGGTCATTGGCATCGGGCTTGACTCCTGTATTGGCAGGGCCAATTTCATCCAGGGTGACAATCCAGGGACGATTTGCGGCAGCCGATTGCTCAACCCAGGTCTTGGTTTGTTGGTGGGTGCTGTTGGTTTGCAGGGATGTGCCTTCAAAATCCTCAAATCCGAGAAGGGGAGTGTAAATGGGATCTTGTTGACCGGGATAGGTATGCACCACAATTTGATGGTCGTAGGGGTCAAGCTCCCGAATATGACTGGCAAAGTCCTGGCGTTGCTGGTTGGTGTTGGTTTTTTCTTCCCCTAAATTCCAGTTCACCGCTAGATGATGGCCAAATCGGGCGATCAGCTCTCGATAATACAGCTTCCGTTCAACTCCCAGGGCTCCGCCATCTAGATCCTGATCATTCTCGGTTTCCTGGGTGACCACATGGAGTTGAATTCCCTGGGTGTTCATGTGATCAAAGACCACATCCCATTGGTCTAATTTGCTGATATCAAACCGCAAACGTTCATCTGGATTTGTCCAGGGAAACACTTCCTGACCATCCCCTTGCAGGTTATGGGTGAGGAAGTAGATGCTATTCATGTCCTCACTGGCCAGGTAGTTCACCGCCCCAATAATACCCTTGCCTTTATCCCCTTGCCAGGTTGGGTCTCCCTCATTCCAGTCTTGAACATGGGGGGCGTAGCGGTGCAAGCCATTGGTTAGATTGTTGTTGCTACCACCATTGTCGAAGGTATTATCAAACTCAAAATAACCGAGGAAATTTTCCGGGCTATCCGCTCCTCCTTAGTCCAGGTGCCAATTTCATCCGGCGTGAAGTGAACTCGCCATTTATTGCCCTCGGCAGCACTGGTTTCAGCCGCGTCCCCATCGGCAGCATAGTACCCTGGAACCCCATAGTTTTTTTCTCCATTAGTAAAGGTGACATCCAGGCGGTAGTCCAGGAAAGGATTGAGTGAATCTGTTTCACTGGTTTGCGGGCCATCGAAGGTTAGATCAATCGGATGCCATTTTTTCAATTCTCCGCCAATTTCCACCGGCAAAGGATTGGGTTCTGGTTCTGGGGTCGGTTCTGGAATGGATTTACTGGTGGGAACCAGGTCAATATAGTTGAGATTGAAATTGGAACTGAGGGCTTCAAGCCGCAGGGTTTGTTGACCCGCATTCAAGGCGACATCAGGAATCTCAACATCAATCCAGTTTTGCCAGCCAGCCGTCCCATCAAACTCAAATATTCCTTGCTGTTCCCCCAGAGAATATCGCAGTTGATGGTCGAAACCCCAGTTAGAGGTGACCCGAGCGATGATATCATATTGGCCAGTCTGGGGAATATTGACATCGTAGGTGAGCCATTCTCCCTGATCAATCCAGCCCAAATTGTAACCGCCACCTTTATCGGTAGTCGTCTGAAGATCCACATCATTTGAACGATACTCTCCTCCAATATTTCCCGGGGACGTATCAAAATAAGCCATTCCTTGACTGCTGGAACCATAGTCTTCTGCTTCAATTCGAATAGATTGACCCGGTTGTGGGGTAGGAATGGGAATGGGAATGGGTGAGGGAACCGGGATGGGCTCAGGTTCCGGTAAAAGTTCCGGTGGATTTGAAACAACCGGAATCAATTCAATATAATCAACTCGTCCATGTTCTGTCAGGTCTTCAATCCCGAGAATTTCGAGTTGGTTTCCAGGCTCAATTCGTAGATCTTCAGCAACCGTTCGACGGAGAAAATTATCGCTGGCGGGGCGATCGGAGGAAATATCTTGATTCAGGATCCAGCTATCTAGAGAATTGCCATTCAACTTCACTTCCAGTTGCGCTTTGCCATCATTTTCTTCGACATAACCCACAACAAGATCGTAAAGCCCTGGTGTTGCCGTTAGATTGGTTGTGGCCGTCCCTATTTCATTAGACCCGCCTCCTAGAAAGCTTATCAATGAACCATTAGAGGCGAATGGACTAGATTCATGCGGTAATTCGTCAGGGTTAGAGATTCTGCTTCGATCCGAATCGGATCTGGATTTTCTACCGACGCTGAAAGCAGATTAACTTGACTCAATTTGCTTTGATTCATGGTTGATTTCCTTTATAGAGAGCTGACAATTTTGTAATTGCCAGAAATGGTTGAAGTGGTAGATACTTTCCCTCTATGCAAAAACTAGGATGTCAGATCAGTAACTCCCAAATCCGTACCTAGCGCGATTGAAAATCGCTGTATTAATCAATCTGATTTGCTGGAGTTAACTGGATTAATATTGAAATTCTCCAGAAAAAAGTTAGCCCAGGGTTCAGAGATTTCTATCCCCCCATCTGAACCTCAATGGATTGATCTGATTTTAAAACTAACTTCGGTACAAAACTGACGTGATATTCGAGAAAAAGACATTCAAAATTATCAGCCTGCATTGTAGAAGCTAAATGACTTTCTTTAAAGTCCATTTGAGTCTACAAGTTGCCCTGGCAATTAAAATTATGTTTACACCACTTTTTTAACTGTCACAAATCCTGCCTGGAGATAATCTAATTGAATGACAAAAAGTTATAGCTAATTTATCGTTAAATTGTGAAGATAATCTAATTATTCCACTTAAATCGTTGAAAAACTTGTATTGCAAGTTATTTTATATCATCGAGAACTACATACTGAAATCAACTACCTGGTAAAAATACTCAAATCTAGAATAAATTAGAGCAAGTTAGGGTGAGCTTATAGTAAAATTATTTCAAAAGAAATCCTGAATAGCTTCTATTCTAATGAAGTTATTCACTCACCCAAAACCATCAGCTTTACAGCCATTTCAAAGCGGGGTGAAGTTTCCGGAGATTCTCCTATCCCTAATTGACTGATAAATCTTTTGTGTGATTGCCCGAACCACTCTCTCCAAAGTTAGGAGAGGAAACCGGATGAAGATCTCCCGTACTCCAGCAGCGTCGGAAACGCTGCAATCAGGATTCCTGGCAAAGTTTCAAAAAGGCTATTTCAGCCGCCATTGCCCTGACCCGTTTTACATAACGTTCTGTACTCACCCCTGAACGATGTCGCATCAATACCTGCACATGGGCCGGATCTAAACCCTGGGCCACAAGTTGAGTCCCAAAAGTATGTCGAAGTTGATGGGGATTTATCCCTGGTATTCCAGCCTGGTGTCCCAACTGTCGCACCGCAGAACGGATACTTTGATAACCCAATCGTTGCTGAGAAGGATTCAGAGTAACAAATAATGGCTTCTCTCCTAGCAAATCGGCTTCAGAACCTCGCCAATCCAGATAGGCTTGCAAGGCAATTCGCGCTCCAGAGTGCAGCGGCACTGTTCCCGTCGAACCATCCTTCGCCTGAAGAATATGCAACCGCGTGCCATCATAGTCTTCCACATTCAGAGCGGAGACTTCAGCGGCTCGGAGACCATGGGTGAGCACCGCCAATAATGCCCGATCCCGCACCTGCCTAGCCGGAGAAAGCCTGGTCAATGCCTGCTGCAGCGCCGCCACTTGTTCCGGGTAGAGGTCTTGAGCAACCGGGGGTTGCAATGGCTCCAGCTCAATCAACTCCGCCGGGTTCCGACTAATCCGCTCCGCCTGCCGCAGCCACCTAAAGAAACTCTTCAGGGCTGATAGGGCTCGATTGATGGAACTGGCTGTCAACCCGGACTCCCTGAGATGCTGTTTGTATTGAGCCATGAGTCGGGGGGTTACCTGCTCCCAGGCTAGGGTCGTCCAAGCCATAAACTTTTCTAGCTCACGGTTGTAGGCTTTATGGGTATTGGGGGCGATCGCCTTTGTCGCCAGAAACTCCATCCGCCAGACTTGACGCAGATCCGTCGCTGGCGAGGCTTTTAGTCCTCCGGGCATTCCGGCAGAGTTGCAGGGAATCAGGCGAATTTCAGGGAGTTGCAGAGTCGGCTCCATGGGTGGGAATATAAATAACTAATATTATCTATACTATGACAAAACTCTTACTTCTTAGCTGTTGAAATTTGATAGGAGTTAATTTCCAAGTTTTCAGGGATTCCAGTTCAGGACTTCAGGATTCCAATGCCTGAGCTGCCCTGAATCTGGTTATTGTCCTGGCCATCAATCACATCAGATGTACCGCTGCCAAAACTATTGTCAGCCTCATCCGTTCCCACAATTAATCCAGAGTTTGAACCATATCCTGTAATAGTTGTTGCATCAATGCTCGTCCCATAAATTGAGACATAGACTGGGCTGAAATCGGTGCAATGCCGAGACTATAAATTAGTTTGTATAAGTGATCAACATAGCCAATAATGCAGGAGATCACTATGACAACTCAACGCAAGATCAGCTTGAAAACCAACAACACTGTCATCACTGTCGAGTATTGCTGAAGCGCCCCGAGTTGATTCAAGGATTGACGAATTTTTATTGGTGGGCGGAGGCCGTTGAATAATTATGGGCAATTAAACGGATTTGATATAAACCGTACCTCACCAGAGTAGGAAACGCTGTAGAAAAGGAATAGTTTCTAAATTTATCAGAAACTAAACTGAGTTCGCACGGTTCCCACCCAAATCGCATCTGTTCCTTCCAAGTCAGGGTTTATAACCACAAAGACTCCAGAAGTGATTTCAATAAAATCATTAATTGAAAATCGATAGAGCCCTTCAATATGCCATGCCGTTTTCTGATCAACCAGTGCTTCAATCTCATGATCATTCACCACTGGCGGAATTCCCACCACGATTCCAACCAAACTGTCATCAATTAATAAATCTGAAAGTGCCAGGGTGATGGCTCCATTGAGAATAGTGGCTTCATAGTCTCCATTTTGTTGTTGGATCGCTTTGGTATAGCCAAACCATCCCCCGATTTCAAGCCTTGAAATGACTTCCCAGTTCACCTGAAGTCCAAGCCGATGGCTAGCGGTCGCACGATCTCCAAAGGGTTGATTGGCTCCCCTAGTTCCCGTTGATCCCAGTAAATTCACTTGGTCACTGCGGTGATAGGCATGGTTATAGGTGATGGCCACGCCTAATTCCTCCGTTGGTTCTATTATCAATTGGGCCAGAACACTATGGGAACCGTTGAAGAAACCCAGTTCGGCATCTAGGGCATCTCGACCAGAGGCAAAGTAACCGAAATTACCTCGAAAGTATTCGTTGAATTCATGCTGAATCCCAACTCCAGTGCCACCAGGAGATCGCAAGGTTGCCGGGTCGCGTCGCCCGAATCGAGAAACCGCACCTCTACCACTGCTAGATAAGGGACTGAGAATTTCCCCCACATCATTGGGACTCATACCTTGCAGACCAAGGATAATTCGGGTTTGATCACCCACTAAAAATTGATAACTTATTTCTAGGCCGACTTCATCATCGCTGTCTCCATCCGTTCCTAGACGAGCCATAGATGTTCCGGTGACTCGGTCTAATCTGGCAATGTCTTGGGACTCCAGACGCACTCGGAGTAAATCCTGTCCAGTAAAACTAGTGTTGAAATTCAATCGACTTCGATAGCCCAAAAAGGTTTGGCTGTTACCATCTCCAAAGCTATCCCCAAATTGTAATAGGGTTTCACCTTCAAGTTTAGTTGTGGTTGAAAATTGATTAGATTCTAGTTCTGTAATTCGACTCTCTAGAGAACTAATATTAGTTTGTAAAGAGTTTAACTCACTAGAAAACTCACTGGAGAGTCTCTGCAAAACCTGTAGGTCAGCTTGACTGATATTTTGACCAAGCTGCTGCTGTTGAATCACCTGATTCAGGCAAGCATTTAAAATAACTACAAATTCTTGACGGTTTAGACTAGAATTTCCCTGAAATAAATTTGAAAATCCTGAAAGACAACTGTATCGTTCAACCAGGGATTGAAGCGCTTGAAATGACCAGTCAGTGGTCTGAATATCAGTTAATTCAGTGACTGGTGTGATGATTTGTCGATCATTTGCCAGGATTTTTGGTTGATAAAAAGTAAAAATTAGGCTGCCAAACCAGGGAAAAACTAAAAGGACTAAAGAAAATTTCATACTCTAGTAGATTCTTGGTCATTGGTCATTGTTTTTGGGTTACTAATTTTTGGGTAGAGCATTGGTTGTTTTTCCTGGCCTGATTTTCCTTTGCTTTCCCTTTTTAGAAATTATGAGGCTGTTATAGCAGTATACTTTGAGATTGGAATTAAACCTTGGAGAATCGGATGGTGATTCTTGGGATAGTGAATCACGCTGAATTGATTTTCTAAATCTATGACAGAGGATTTTGGGAAAAACTTTGTCATCACTTGATCCAGTAATTGAGGAGTTGTGACAATTAAGCTAGTAGTTAAACCTGGATCAAGTAAGTTTTTCGATTTGGGGGGCAATAATGTTTTGCCCCCAGATGTCTAAAAAGTCAGTTTGTTTTACTGATAGATGAACTGTGCTTAGGCAACCCTTACACCAATTTTTGGCAATGGTTTCAGAGGCATCAGAATCATCACTGAGTACTATTTTAATGGGTTCTTGGGATAAACAATTTTGTAATGCTTGAAGTTGCTGAATTTGGTTTGAAATCAATACCCAGCGCCAGCCATGTTTTCCTGCCTTTAGTTTTGGCAAGGGTTCTTCTAGGTGGTGAGTAGAGTTTAACCATTTCAGTTTTCCGGTCAAACTACCAGGAACTGGAAATTCCAGCCAGTTAATACAAGTATTTGATTGCTGAAATTGATGATAATATTCTGGGCCTAGACCAACTGCGCTACTAATCAATGTTCGATTTGTACCACCGTGAGCAATGACTAAAATTCTCTGTCCACAATGTTTAACCAGGATCTCTTGCCAGAATTTTTGGGATTGTTGATACAACTCCTGAAGTGGAAAATAAGGCTTCCCTGTAGCAGATTTGAATGCAAACAGATGTGGGGTTTGCTTCCAACTGGTGTAATCTTCTGCCAAGTCTTCCTGAACTTTTTGATAGGTGAGACCTTCCCAACAGGCCATATTGATTTCAGTTAATCGATTGTCTACAAAGATCGGATGAGACGGTTTTCCAAGTTCTTGAAATGCCCTTAGGATTTCTTCAGTCGTTTGAAGAACCCTTTGCAATGGACTGGTATAGATGACATCAAATTTGAAATTGCTTAAAGCCAACCCAGTTTTGTAAGCAGCTTCTCGACCCTGGAGGGTGAGAACCGATCCATCGCTGGCTCCCTGATGGATACCCTGCTCATTGTAGTTGCTGCGTCCATGTCTGACGATTACCACTTCGCTGGTGGCATGGGATTTGAATTTTTGTGAGGTAATTAAAGAGGGCATTGCAAGAGAGGATAGGGTCATATTAGGCTCCTGACAATTGATGGTGTCAAATCGCTGATGTCTCTTTTCCTGGTCAGTAAGAGAGTGAGACGGATCTGTTTTGTTGATTTTTTAAAAAGTTTGAGATTTGAAGGATACCACTATCTGGGGAGGGGTGAAAGTTGAATCGTGTCTTGGAGGCGGTAGAGGGTTGCGTAGTGTTGACCTAGACCCATGAGTTCATAATGGGTTCCTCGTTCCAGAATTTGGCCGTCTTGCATGTAGAGAATTTGATCGGCATTACGGGCAGCGTGTAGGTCGTGAGTAATCAGGAAGGTTGTAGAGTGGGCCGTAAGTCGATTCAGTGCCTCAGTGACCACTTTTTCGCTGCGGTTATCCAGGCCCACTGTTGGTTCATCGAGAATCACAATAGGGGCTTGCCGAATTGCAGCACGGGCAATAGCAATCCGCTGGCGTTGACCCCCTGACAGCGTCGCACCTCGCTCTCCGACTACAGTGTCATAGCCCTGGGGTAGTTCCAGGATGAAGTCATGGGCATTGGCCAGATGAGCGGCTTGCTGGATAGCGACATCTGTTGCTTGGGGACAGCCGTAGGCAATATTGTCTCGAATCGTAGTTGCAAACAGGATGCTGTCCTGTAGAACAATGCTAATTTGCCCTCTCAAGGATTCTAGGGTGTATTCTCGGATGTCCTTGCCATCAATAAAAATTTGTCCTGTTTGAGGGTCGTATAGTCGGAGGAGTAAACTTGTCATCGTTGATTTACCCCCTCCGGAAGCACCTACCAGTGCAATTTTCTGACCTGGAGTAGCAGTGAAGGAGATGTGCTTAAGAATATTTTGGCCCGGTTCATAACCAAAACTAACCCGATCAAAGGTGACGAGACCTGAGAATCGAGGGGCAGGATAGGCCATTTCAGCATTTCGGACTTCAGGAATTGTTTCTAGCAAATCGACAATTCGTTCTCCGGAGGCAATGGCTTTGGCAATTTGTCCAACATATTTTGCCATTTGCCGCATAGGCTTGAAGGCAACCTTGAGATAAGTGAGGAAAACCAATAGGTCTCCAGGGGTGAGAACTCCCTGTAGAATCAGTTGAACCCCATGCCAGAGTACTAGGGCAGTGGCTATAGAAACTAAAACTTCTACAGTGCGTTCCTGGCCTGCCCGGAGTTTTTGGGTACGGGCACTTTCATCTAAACTCTTACGATTTTCTTTGGCAAAACTGGTTTCGAGAATAGATTGCAACGAAAGAGCTTGCACCACTTTAATTGCTCCGATGGCTTCGGCTGCGGTGGCTGCCATTGCCCCTTCTCGCTGACGTTGCTGTTTTGAAACCTGATGAATTTGGCGACTCATGGTGGTGGTCGTCATCAAGAACAAAGGAAATATCATCAAAGCCATCAGAGCGAGTTCAAGGTTCATGTAGAACATCACCCCCATCATCCCGATCATGGTTAATAGATTTGTGAGTAGGGGTAGGGCCGCAACAACTGTGACCTCTCGTAGTCGTTCAACATCGTAGGTAACGCGAGTGATTAAATCTCCCGTTTTTGCCTTGTAATGAAAGGAGAGAGACAGGCTTTGCAGATGAGTGTAGAGATTGGCCCGGACTTCGGCCATAACTCTGGTGGCCGCCACCGCCATTCCAGCCGTACTGAAGTAGGCCATGGTTCCTCTCAGTCCAGCGATCACCACAATTGATAAGGCCCATGCTGATAGAAGTTGGAGTGGCGTGAGTTGATCCAGCATCGGAACTTCAAGATTTTCTACCTGAAGTTCCTGGAATAGAATTTCATCAAAAACAAATTTGAGTGGCCAGGGTTCTAGCAAACGGAAGCCTGTTTCAGCCAGGATTGCCAGGAAAGAGAGGAAGATGAGACTCTTTTGCTTGAGAATTTGTGGTGAGAAATGACGAGAGATACGCCGAGCTCCACCCATCGCTTGATTCAAGTTTTTAGGAAGTTTTTTTTTCTTCATTGCGTTACCTGTCTACTATATTGATGACTAATAAAGGCATTTAACTTACGTTCAGCAGCAACCAATAACTTTTCCAATCTTGTAAAGTAATTTCCAAAGGATAGCTGACGAACGATAGGACGAAGGAATACCTGATGGCGACGATGACCCAAGCGGTTGTAGCGTTTTTGGAAATACTTGTCCTTCTTCGTGACCTCCCATTTCTGCATGAAATGCTCAAGGCTGGCCAATTCCCAAGCATCACTCCAGCGCAGCATAAAGTAGGAAATATCACTATAGTTCAGCTTGCAACCTGGAACATAGGTCACCACTGAATCTGGTTCACAGTAAATCGTTCCGCCGACATTCGCAACCGTTAAGCAAAAATCGATGTGTTCCCGTGTACTGAGCAACTTTTCATCCAGTTGCTCAATTGTTTTAAAAATGTCAACCCGAACCAACATACAGTGAAACTCGGCAAATTCACACTGTTGTCGATGCAGTTGATCCTGAATCTCTGCAACGGGACGATTGACAAAATAGTGCTTTTCATGAACTTTACGGCGGGTTTTGCCATGCTTCACTTCCAGGATAATCCGGGCTTCACCCCCTGCCAGGTGAACTTTCTGTGCCCGTTCCTCACCAATACAGACGAGGGGACAGACAACGGTTGCGTCGGTTTCTTCAGCACAGTTGATTAGTTTCTCTAGCCAGCCTGGTTCGACATAAACATCATTGTCAATGAAAATCAAATATTCCGTTTTAACGGCTGATAAACCAAGATTACGGGCCTGATTTGGAGCAAGGTAGTGTTCAGTCCGGATAAGCTCAAATCCCTTTTCCTGAGACTGTTCCTGCAAGTATTTTTGGAGTGGCTTTGGAGAACCACCATCAACATAAACTAAAGAAAAAGGATATCGAGTGTTTTGATAAATACTCTCAAGGGACTCACGGCTGTAGCTAAATCGCTCCCTGGGAGAGACAATAATTGTGACTTTGGGTTGGGTTAGGTGAAGTTGATTCATAGTTTTAAGGTTGTTTATCATTGGTTAATGGTCAGACGTTAATAGGTAGGAGTTGGGAGACCCAATCCTCCAACAGGCTTCATGCGATGTTCGCTAGGCTGAGTTGGGGTTCTGGGGTGAGTTGGGGTTCTGGGGATTGTAGGGCTTTGAGATAAACTAATTCCCAGTTGAGTTGTTCAACGTTAGGACTAAGCTTTTTCAACGCCAACTGCTTGGCGGCTTTGCCGAATCGTTGCCGGAGCAAAGGTTGTTGAATTAATAATGTAAGAGCCGCTTCTAACTCTGTACTGGAGTAGGGATTTATCAGTAAGCCATTGACACCATTGCCCAGAATTTCGCCAATTGCATCTACATTAGTGCCGACAATTGCCCGCTCCGCCAGCATTGCTTCCAGTAGAGCATTTGGACAGCCGTCATTGAGCGAAGGAATCGTAAAAATATCCATGTGGGGAAGGTAGGCAAGAGCTTCTTCGCGACTCACTTGTCCGGTAATGACAATGTGACTGCTCAAACCACTATTCTTTAGCTCTTGCTCCCAATATTCTGCTTCCTTGGCGACAAAATCTCCGACAAATAGCAAAGTAAACTCTAGATCTGAGGAGAAGTCTTGACAGGCATCCAGCAAATATTCCACTCCTTTCTTATCTCGAAAATTACCGACGGATCCAATCACCAATCCTTTGAGCCGATTTACTAAGCTAGGTGTTGGTAAGTTATCGAAATCAACTGGAGCAATAGAGTTCCAAAAGGCCGAGGATTTGTGGGTGACCCCTGGAGCAAACAATCTGGCC
This sequence comes from Oscillatoriales cyanobacterium RM2_1_1, assembly GCA_012033335.1. Classification (GTDB taxonomy): domain Bacteria; phylum Cyanobacteriota; class Cyanobacteriia; order Cyanobacteriales; family Microcoleaceae; genus JBHJGO01. The sequence goes on along the minus strand of JAAURB010000027.1, from coordinate 38,359 downwards.
CGCTTCATTAAATCTTGACTGACAAAGGTTGCCCAAGAGGAATTTTCCAATGTCCAGGCAATTTGCTTTTGTTGTTGGCAGTCAAAAATATGCTTGTGTAGGTCAGCTCCCCGCACGCTGTTAATTACAGGTAGGTTATTTTCTTTAGCCAACATTGTGGTGACGAAGCCCGTTTCATTGATGAAGAAAGCATGGAGAATATCAAATTGATATTGTTGATGCAAGTTCTTTAGCTGCCCATAGACATCCATCAAATAATCCTGATCACGGGCTATTGTTGAGCGAATAGCTGGATATAAGCGATGAACAAAGATACCATTTTGCTCTGTTGTCATTCGGTGGGAACGCTTCCACTTTCCTGATTCAGCAAGTTTTCTTTCCTTCCGAAAAACGGAGCGAAAAATTGCAACATGCACTTCAAATCCTAAATCTTTTAGCAGCAGAGCAATCCGTTTAGCTGATTCTCCAACGCCACCCACATCAGGTGGAAACTCTTGAGCGGTCAAACAAACTTTCTTTTGAAAAATCATGTTGAGGTTTCTCCTAAAAAATTACAAAACGTTCTGACTGGATCGCTGATCAAGATTGACAGCTTACGAACTCTTGCAAGTAAAGGGCAGTGTTTGTCACGCCATCTAAATTGATGTCAAGCGATATTGAATTTTCCTCCAGGTAGCCGATGATCTTCTCTGCAAACTGATAGGGGTCTAAATCTTCAGGCTGAATCATCTTAACTCGACTCAATTCTTCTAACTTCTTCACCCGTGTCAACTGCTCTAGATCGCCATTTCCTTGAAATGGCAACATCATGGCTTTAATCCCTGTGCTGAGGATATTCATCGTAGTGTTGTAGCCAGACATACTAATAGATAGGTCTGACCGCTTCATATAACTAACAAATTCTGAAGTGTATCGCTCAACTGTAATATTCGTCTGTCCTTTGGCGGCATCTTGCAGCTCTTGAAAGAAACTATCCGGTGAAAAAGGCCCAGCAAACATCTGAATGTGATGGGGAATTTTGTCTTTGAGAATGGGAGCAGTCTGAACAACACATTCCAACAATTCATGGCCAAATCGTCCACCTCCAACACTTACTAAAATTGTCGGCTGTGTGGATGAAGGACGTCGCTGATAAATCTTCGAACTTGATAACTGCTGTGTCACATAGCCCGTATAATAAACATCACAGTCTAAGTCTTGAATTCGAGAAAAACTCAAATCCAGAGTAATAAATCTGGGATCGCCATGAATTAATAGCAAATCAAAGTATTGATTCATCAGTCGGCAAATCTTTTCCTCATGGCGCTGTTGATCTTGTTTGGTCACAATGATATCTCGTAGGCTGGAGACAATCTTAGTTCCAGCAGCTTTTGCTTGCTCTAGGAGGGGAATCAATTCAAAGGAAAACCGTCGCCGACCAAAGGGGAAAAGTTCAATAATCAATATATCAGGCTGAATTTTGTTAAAGATATTCAGGAGAGTTTCCTTGCGAGTTTCTTGAATTTCTTCCATCGAAAGATTTGGATCAACGGGGCTTAGCTCTTGAAATTCCGCATCAGTTTTGACCGCAGGAATATTAACAACTTCGACCTCTTCAGGAAACTGAAAAGCATCAATTACCTGACCGCCATTGATAAAACAAACCTGAAACTCAGGGAGTAAGCCTCGAACAATTTCAATACTCCGAACCAAATGCCCCATGCCAAGAATATGTTGACAGTAGAACATGACTTTCTTCTGATCAGGAAAAGAATTAGCTGAAAGTGATGAGTAGTTATCTAACTGCAGTTGTTTCATAGAAAATATTTGTGAAACTGTACTTTGCAAGGCACTGAGAACTATGGCATTAACGGGGTATTGGCTAGTAAACTTTGCTAAATTTTTCAATCTAAGCAGTTAAGTAAGCGGTCAATCTTCGATGTTCAATCATTAGTTGAACTTGTGAATGGATTGTTTCTAATCCATTCAAATTCAGGTCAGACAAATCAAGCTGATTAGTTTGACTCAGCTCATGCATGATAGATTGACTCAAACGATCAATCGTTAAATCACTGAGAGAAATTGACTGGAACCACCCCTTCTGGCCCATTCTTTCTGCCCGAATTGACTGCTCCCGTGAGGGCTTACAACGAGGAACAACCACAGCTCTTTTATGTAAAGAAAGAATTTCAGTGATTGTGTTATAGCCTGCCATCGCTACAACCAGATCAGAAGCATTGATGTAACTCATGAGATCATCGGTAAAATCTAAGGTTTTCACGCCTGGATATTGCCGAGCTTTCTGAGCTAGGATTTGCTTTTCTGATTCCGGCATTTCAATCCCGAATACAATTAAACTTTTAATGGCTTGATGGAGAGATTTTTTTTCTAAAGCTGAAAGATAGGTGTCAACTAAACAATAACCATCTCCACCACCGCCGGGAGTGACAAGTACCAGCTTTTCAGTCTCGCCCACCCCCAATTGTTGACGTAGAGAAACGGGACAACTCGGCTGGAAGGTTTTGCGAATATAGCCACAAAATTTGGTCTTTTGGGCAATGACATTAGGAAACTGATACTCCTGAGCCAGATCAAAAATCTCAGGCATCCCCACCACTAGTACTTGATCGTAGTAGGTCTGAATTGCCTGGTAGTATCCCTGCTGCTTCCAGTCCTCAATTGTAGCTGTTGGATCATCGAGAATATCTCGTAACAGCAAAACTAGCTTTGTCATGGGTGACCGAAACCGTAAGTAGTCAAGAGCCGGTTTGAGTTCGTCCAGCAAACCATAGGGCTTCTTATCGACCATCACTAGATCAGGCTGGAAGTCAACCACTGCCGTCTTGATTAGATTGGATCGCAGGCGAATGGTATCAGAAACACCAGACGCTAGATATCTTGCTCCCAACTGACCATTTTGGTCGCGCCCAAAGCAGGGTAACTTGATGTAGTCCAGTCGATCAGGAATACGAAAGCTGTGAATTGCTGGAGACCCAGATAGAACCAGGATTGATAAATCGGGGATTGTGGCCAGCAGGTGTTGGCAGATTGCCAGCATTCGCCGGATATTGCCCAAGCCGAACGCATCATGGGAATAGACGATGATCCTCATTGCTGATGATCCTTCTGCTTCTAGGGTTTGACACGTCCTAGTTTGTAACAATTATGTAAAGCTAATATGAAGTTTTTATGAAAAAAGATGAAAACCATGAAAAGACTCTTAAATTTTCCGTCGGTAGCAGCTCCGCTGCCCAGCTCCCCCTTACTTCAGTCGATATCCCGATGAAACAAGTGAGAATTTTTTCATATCTGTGAAATATAGCCCGACTAGACGCTACAAAGTAGGAAAAACAATTATCAAACTATGACCCGCGAGCACCAGAACCTTTGCCCTCAGAGGGGTTCTACCCTCTTCGATGACAGTCCTGCTGCTTCTATTTGCTCAGGGATTAAACGCTGGATGCCATATCAGCCGTTTCAACAGACACAAACTCAGATTCTGGCCTATTACGTCGCTCTGATGGCTACATTTCTGGGACTATCAATCCCAATTTTCACTCAACTGGTGGTGCTGCAAGTTGACCGCAGAATCCGCGCAGACATGCAGGAAGAGATCGAAGCCTTTGAAGAAGCGCTTGAAGTCGAAGTGAATACCGGAGGAAAGGTTAGTCTAAGAGAGGCGTTCGATGATTTTTTATACCACAAAATACCTGGAGATAAAACCTTCTTAATTACTGTTATTGAGGGGGAGTTCTATCGTTCGAGTCCCCTGAGTTTACCAGAGACAATCTCTCCTGATTCTGACTGGATGGAACGCTTATCTCAAACTCAAGAAGCAATCACGGGCAATCATAAAATTTCCGACCCAGAAGTGGGAGATATTTTCTACAGAGCGGAGCCAATTGATGTTATTGAAAAAAATGCTGGAGTATTAATCGTTGCTAATATTCCAAAAGGAGAGCGCCAGGAAGTCTTGGTTGCCGTCTACACTGTGACTTTAGTGTTGCTGCTGATGCTGATTCCTGCTCTATTTGTGGCATGGATAGCTTCTGGTCGGGTATTGAGTCCAATTCGAGTTCTAGCTCAAACCGCCAAGTCGATTAGTGAAGCCAATCTGACTGAGAGAATTGCCCAGCAAGGAGGAGGAGAAATTGCAGATTTGACCATCGCTTTCAACCAAATGATGGATCGCTTAGAAATAGCTTTTAACAGTCAACGTCAACTGATTAATGATGTGAGCCATGAACTCCGAACTCCAATTGCCATTATTCAGGGCCATTTAGAATCACTTCATTACTATGAACCTGAGGAACAGCCAGAAGTTATCCAACTAGTTTTAGATGAGCTATGCCGTATGACTCGATTAGTGGAAGATTTATTGCTTTTAGCAAAAGCAGAACACCAAGATTTCTTAATTTTAGAAGAAGTCGAGGTTACAGATTTAACAGAGGTAATTTATCTCAAAGCTCGAGCCCTTGAGAATCGAAACTGGATACTCGATTCCAGGGGCATCGGCATGATTAATGTTGATGTTCAAAAAGTTACTCAGGCAGTTATGAATCTGGTACAAAATGCAGTTCAACATACCACAGAAAAAGATACGATAGCTATCGGTTCCTCAATTGATCACAGCCATAAGCAGAGTAAGCTGATGCTATGGGTCAGGGATACTGGGGTAGGTATTTGTATTCAGGATCAAGAACGAATTTTCCAACGGTTTGTTCAAGGGTCGAATACTCAAAACTGTGAAAAAGGAATGGGTTTGGGCCTATCTATTGTTGCTGCGATTGCTGAAAGTCACAGGGGTTCAGTTGAGTTGAAGAGTCAATTTGGCCGGGGATCAACTTTCACGCTGGTGTTACCTGTCGATGTTCCGAAATCCTGTGGAGGATAAAGCCATCAATAAGTTTATCAATTTCCGCTGTTAAATTAAACGAATTGGTGATTATGTATCAAATTTTAATTGCTGAGGATGAACCTCGAATTGTTTCCTTTTTAGAAAAGGGGTTAAGAGCAAATGGTTTTCACACATCGACCACTGCAGATGCAGGTGAAGCCGTTGGTCTCGTTCTCACAGGTGCTTTTAATTTATTACTTCTGGACTTAGGACTTCCGAAGAAAGATGGATTAGATATTTTAGAGGAGCTGCGAGGTCAGGGCGTCAAAATTCCAATCATTATTCTGACAGCGCGGGATGATGTTCGTGATAAAGTTCGAGGTCTAAAAGAGGGGGCAGATGACTACATGACAAAGCCTTTCCACTTTGAAGAGCTTCTAGCTCGGATTCGGTTGAGGCTGAAGCCCCAGGAAACTAGTGAAGGAAATCTAAATGGCAATCAAGCTTCAACAGTTCTGAAGGCTGGTCAGCTTGTGATGGATTTGCGTACTAGGATAGTCAAGGTAGATCAACAGGAAGTTGAATTCCCATCTCGGGAATTTAGCCTCCTAGAAGTATTTGTTCGTCATCCAGGTCAAGTGATAACCCGTGAGCAATTGCTTGATCAAGTTTGGGGCTATGACTATGATCCAGGCTCGAATATCGTGGATGTCTATGTTGGTCACCTGCGGAAAAAATTGCCTAGTAAATTAATTGAAACTGTTCGAGGAGTGGGCTACCGCCTGCGCGTATAGAAGATGTCGCTCGAAAAGCTAGTATAGGATGACAATATTGGTGACCGTTGACATGGAGCAAATACCACAGGAATAACTCGGTAAGTTTGGAAGTCAATCCCAAAACGACTAGCAAAACTACGATTCAAAGTCAGGTCTATCAATGCGGGAACGGTTTGGTCTGAGTGCGAATCAGGCTGTTAGGGTCTGTGCCAGGGTTGGAGCGAATCGTAAAGCGGCAACGTCTAAGGGAGAGTAGTAAAGGAGTTTCGCCCTAATTCCAATGATTACGATGCTCGGATTTTTGTGTTCAGGGAGAAAGAGGCGAAAGCCCCCACACTTTAGTCGGGGGTCGCTTACCCTGTCTCCCTCCGTCGCCCTAACTAACTCAACGCTTGGGCAATTTCAGTTCCCAATTTAGCCAGGGTTTTTTCCTTTACAAACTCAGCGGCTGACCGGGCCGATTCCGCCAGGATGGTATCAGTATTGGGGGTAAGCTTCAAGGCTCCGCCCAAGTATCCTAGAGCCTTGCAATAGTGATCAGATAAGTAGGTTGTGGAGAGCCGTTTGACTAATAGATAATCTCCGGCTTGAAAGGCGGTGAAAGCGCGACGATGCAGGTCTGACTCAGGTTCTCCTAAGGCATTGAGAATAAACTGAATTGCCTGGTTGACCTGGTCAAGATTTGGGGTTGTGATGGTTTTAGTGGCTTGCATGTCTTTGCTCCTTAAATCAAATTTTATTGAAATTTGCAGTTGTGATCGCGGTCGATTTGGGGTTGATAGGCTGTTTTCCAGTTGTCATCAAAGTGCTTGACAATCATGCGGCTGATGACCTGCACCATTGAACCGCCATCTACAATCTTTGCTACTTTTAGCAAAACATAATTGTAAGCGGATAGACCAATGGTGTTGTAAGCACGCTTGAACTCAGGATTGGCGGGGATCAGCTCAATGGCATCCAGTGGGGTCGCTCCAAATCCTGGACGGCCTGCCACATAGCGCGCCAGGTTATCCTCTGAACCGTCCCGCAGAGTTTTGAAGTAGTCCTCCTCACTCATATCTCTAGCCTCAGCGTCTAAAAGACCTGCCCTGGCATAGAAGTCCCTATCTCGTCTGAGAAAACCATGCAAGCACTGTTTGACGATGCTTGATTTGTTCCAGCCTAGTTCGTCACAGGCTAGCATTAGCTTCTCCCAGGTGGGGTCGTCTGCGAAAATGTAGTTGATTCGTAGTTCTCGAATCATCAGCCTCGGAAATCTAACTGTTTAGAGTCAATTTTCTCATATAGCGCATGTTTTCAGCCATTAGTAGAAATTTTTTGTTATTGACAGAAATATTGTGCCAGTATTTCTCCAGGCTTACAGTTTCAGGATAGGTAGTTTCAGGATAGGTTTCTGACCTCTGCTTGGTTCTGATGATTTTTCTGGAGGAGTTTGATATCAGTTTGCGGATTTTACTTGAAGCAAATTCTTCAAACGCTATGACAGCAACTCAAGTACAACTGTCCAATAAAACAACTATTCAACTATGGCAACTTGTCAAATTGATCCGTCTCATAGTCTTCTGCTTTTGCAATTGCTTCTTGTAGCAACAATGCAAGCAAGTTACTGAGTGATCTCAATCGCTTTTTGGCTAGAGCTTCCCCTTTCAGTTTTGCCAGTGAATTGTACGAATTAGTTTTCAAAACGAACTAATTCGCGGGATTGTTCAACTTTCTGGTTTGCTATCGTCATCATTTTTATCCCTCGTCTTTCTTCTTCACCTTGGATTCTGCATTTTGTCTGACCGCTTGCTCAATCAGGAATGCGGCAAGTGAGGAAGTTGTTCTTCCTTCATCCTCTGCCCACTTCTCTAACAGGTCAGCTATCTTGTCTGGCAGATATACACTTACTCGTCTGGACACTACTGATTCATTGGTCGTTTACTGCCCTCATTTTCGCCTTTCCATGGCTGTTTTAGCGCTAGTGTATTATTTAACGCTAACTTTGGGTTTTATTTGTGCTGAATTAGTGCTACACTCTGAAAAACAATTACTTGGTTCATATCTTTACTGATTTCATCCTCGCTCAGACAATCCCCAATCTAACTTCAGGCGATCGCCATGAATACAACCATCCGCCCACCTCCAACAACAAAAAGAGTTAGTGATTTGGAGTTATTGTCGTCCGCCATTTGGCCTTTCCCTCAACAGGTAGTCCCATATTTGCCGGATGTCAGCCCGAACCTCCCGAATCTCAGCTCGAATCTCAGCCCGAATTTCAGCTTGTCCCTGGATCTGGCTCCTCATCAGCTCCGTGAGGATATTGATTGCTTCTCTGTTATCAGCGATAGCCCGCTGATTACTCTCAATACCTCGTTGATTGTTCTCAATGCTCCGCTGATTGTTCTCAATGCTTTGCCTGAGTTCGGTGAAGCCACTTTCTATCTGTTGCTCAATCCGGTCTAGCCATTGGGTGATGTCGTTGGGTTGTGATGTCATAGGTTACTGGCCTAATTGCTCGATTATCTGTCTCAGCTCTGATTCGGAAACACTCAGACGGTCAGCCAGATCAGATATCTGGGTTTGGGTTAATGGCTCTCTTTCCAGTAGAGCTTTCAACGTATCAAGCGTTTCTAGCCTAATACGATGCTGGGGCTTACGGATAATCCCTTTCTCCATTGCTTCTTTGACTGCGGTTTCAACAATGAAAGCTCCCAGACTAGCTGGCTTAGTTCCTTCGAGCTCGCTCCATTCCTCAAGCCCATCAACAACAATATCCGGCAGTGTAAGGTGCAGCCGTTTAGACATCTTGGAAAATTTTATATCCTTCTCTCTCATTGAAGCACCTAAGTTGCTGATCTGTCCCTAATCCCAGTCTAGCTCTAGTTTGCAGCTATCTAGAGATTTTAGTTGACGATTTAGCACCTAAATAGATACACTGGTGTCAGTTGATCCCCAGTCATTTCTGAAAAATTGAGGCATATCTGCAAGGAGGAATATTTAACACATCTGGTAGAGCAGACTGTAGTTGAGCGGGTGGCAGCGGGCGATCTCTGGGAGGTGGTTTGTCGGATTGTTTGAGGAGTTTTAACGTCAGCAGCCTATCAAAAGACAACTTAATGACAATTGAATACCAACAGAGGATCAGTATTAGCCCAAAAATTATCTGATTTTGTCTATTAGTTTTTAGAGGTCAAAATCCTCTCTTGATAAGAGTTCTATCTGCTGAAAATTAATTATTGATGAACTATTCACTTGATTCGATTTTTGATATATGATCTAATGAAGGGTTTTACTAGCCCTAATGTTCACCCCTTAAAATTGTAATGAAACGTAATACAAATCCCTCCCACGCTCCCCCTCCATATCAAAAGACCCCTACCTGGGAGAGGCAAGGGTCTCAATGAGCTTTTAGAAGGAACCAACTTCTAAAGGCTTATCAACAAAAATTTAAAATCTGTTGTCACTAGAATAACATCTGGAGCCAACTATATCAACCTGCCAAATTATTTTTTTGGCGGGGGAGTTTTCATTGCTTTCGTGAGGGCGTTAAGTCTCCCACCTCACATCGCTTCAAATGTGAGTTATTGAATAATATGTCAACTAATCAGGGTATTGTTTCACAGGACACCCATCCCCCTACGCTTGAACGCAATATCAACAACGAGTTCAGCCCGCGACTACTAGCCCATCATGCCCAGGAGTGGCAGGTCTCAGCCATTGCCCGGGACATCATTTCAGCCAACCTGCAAAGCCTGAGCCAGGGCGAAGAGATTTTCTATCGCCTGTTCCCGAATCCAGAGCGCAAAAATGGAGGGGGATTAACTGCTCAGTGGCATAAACGATCAGAAGCCTGCGATCGCTCCAGTGGCTGGTGGGTCAGTGGCATCGATCCGCAAACCTGGGAAGACATGGAGTGGGGCCGATTCAAGCCTGATCCGGGTTCAGCCCTGGGTTGGGATTATCAGAAGGGCAAACCTGCTAAGTACAAATCCCCCCTAGGAACGGTTAGCCGCCTTACCTTTCTACGAGTGCCCCTAGCGCAATGGGAACAGATCTCCGGTCGGTATCAAATCCCCATTGGGGCAGAATATCTCGAAATGCCCATAGGGATTGGCTTCTGGCAGTGGGTTCTGGCCCACCCGGAGCTGCCAGTCATTCTGACGGAAGGGGAGAAGAAAGCAGGCGCGCTTTTGAGTCATGGATTCTGCGCGATCGCGCTCCCCGGGATCTGGATGGGACGACGGGTGGATCGGGAGGCAGGGTATCAAGAATCCCTGGTTCGGGATCTAGAGCTGTTCTGTAACGGGGCACGAGAATTTACCTTTGCCTTTGACACCGACCTCAAACCCAGCACCGTTAGAGCTGTTAATACCGCCATCTGGAAAACAGGCCGCCTGATTGGGAAAGCCGGATGCTCCGTCAAAGTTTGCACGATCCCCCTGCTGCCGGACGGGAAAGGGGCGGTGGATGATCTGATTGCAGAGCGTGGGATTTTGACTTTTGAGGAGTGCCTCTACCAAGCCAAGCCTTTGAATCAGTGGAAGTGGAAGCTTGATGTCAGCCGCCCCTCGCGGCCCGATTTGCTGATTACAAAAAGCGACTTAAACCGCACGTATTTTGCTAAGAAAATACCTAAAGATACAGACTTGGTAATTTGTTCCCCCAAAGGAACCGGCAAATCCAAACTAATCGGCAAGCTGATTAAGAAAGATGAGCGAGTTGTGGCTCTCAGTCATCGGATTTCTTTGGCTCGGGAATTGAGCGATCGCTGGGATCTGACCTATCGAGGAGATATTGAAAAAGTTCGAGGGCTTGCCATTGGCAAAGATGGAGAGCAAGCCCTCAGAGTCGCAACCTGCACCGAATCCCTGGTTCGTCTCGATAGCGATTTAACTGGAGCCACCCTGTTGATTGATGAAGTTGACCAGGTGCTTCGTAGTATGTTGACCAGTCCTACCAATAACAAAAATGGGCTAAGACCTGCCATCCTAGCCCGGTTTGAGCAGATGGTGAGAACAGCGGCGCGGGTGATTGTGGCCAGTGCTGACGTTTCGGATTTGGAAATCAACTACATCCAGGAGCTGCGACCGGAACTGCGACCATTCGTGATTCTTAATGAGTACCAGCCCCCTGGCTACCGGGTAAATCATCTCAAAAGCTCAAATCCTCAGGTGATTATTTCCCGGATGATGGCAGCCGCCAAGGCCGGGGAGAAACTATTTATCAGCACGGGTTCAAAAGGGAAAGCCAAGACCATTCACAAGCTTTTACTCAAGCAGAACCCCAATCTGAAAATCATGCTTGTCACTTCTGAAACCAGCGGCAGTAAGGAGCAAATTGACTTTATTCAGAACATCAATCAACGAGTCAGGGAGTACGACATCGTAATCGCCACCCCCTCAATGGGAACGGGAGTTAGCATCGAGATTGAGTATTTTGACCAGGTGTTTGGCTTGTATCCGGGGGTGCTTACAGACTGGGAAATTGCCCAAGCTTTGGGACGGGTACGGGCCAATATTCCCCGAACAATCTGGGTTGCCCCCGTCGGCAAAAGCTTTTCAAAAGTCTCCACGTCTGAATACCCCAATCTAGTCCGGCGATCGCTGAAAGACATTCGGGGGGCCAGCAACCAAGCAACGGAAGCCATGATCGCTCGAACATCCCTCAGGCCCGATCTCAACCCGCTGCTCGAACATGACTGGAACTGGGACAACAATCCTCATATCCATCTCTGGGCCCAATATCAGGCCAAAACCAACCGTTCGATGTGGTGTTTGCGGGATCACGTGATCGCCCGACTGGAACATGAGGGAAACACCGTGATTGAGGAATCCCCTGATCCCGACCCGGGAGGCAAGGAAGAAATCAAGCAGGCCAAAGCAGAAGTTGAGGCCGCTGAACATCAGGCGATCCTAGAGGCCCCTGAAATTTCTGCTACTGAAGCTGAAGCCCTAGAGCGCAAACTGAATCTAAGTCCAGAGGAGAATGCCAAGCTCCAGCGCTATAAAGTTGAAAATTTCTACCGGGGCCCGGTCACGATAGAAATACTCAAACTCGACAACAAGGGACGCTATCGCAGCAAGCTGACCCAGATTGAATATTTGCTCGATGGCGGGGAGCTAGCCCTGAATTCAGACTATCGGAAATTTGAGCAGCAAATCCAACACGGTCAAGGAGCGTTTGCGCCAGATATGGGGCTAAGTGCTTTGCGGTTTCAGGTGAGGGAGATTTTGAACCTCAAGGCTTACATTCAGCCGGGGATCCAATACGATGATGCAGCCCTTGAGGAGCTGGGGAATCTATGTCGTTCCTATGCCCCCGCCATTAAACTGGTGCTGGGTCTGAGCATCCCTCAAGATGCATCGAATTGTTGGATTTTCAGAAAGCTGTGGGAACAGTTGGGGGTCAAGACTCAGGGGCAGCGAGTTGGTAAGGGGCGACGGCGGCTGGTCTGGATTGATGGGGATGGGTTCAATCAACTCGCCGAGATTCTGAATCGGCGCTATTTTCACCGGGTGGGTCTCGGGAGCGTTGAAGAGACCTGGAACCAATGTGGGGGAAACTCTGAGGTTGGGGTGGCTGGTCTGCCTATATATAAAAATAAAGAAGAGACCGGTCTACTTTGTGGATGCATTTGAGATTCAACTGCGAAGTTAAAAAGTTAACGTTGAAGAATCAACCTTGACGAGCCCTACCTGATTTAAAGCTATCACGATTCGCTCTGAGCTAGGGGCAACAGAATTTCAAATTCTGTGCCTTTTCCTACCTTAGACTTGAGGTTGATATGACCTTGGTGCTTGTCTGTAATGATTTGACGGCTGATTCCCAGCCCCAATCCTTTTCCCTGATGGCCAGAGGGCTGATTTTGCTTCTCTGATAAAATCCCAGGGCCATTATCTCGAATTCGAATTACAACACAACAGGAAGGATCCTTAAGCAGCTCAGTTTCCAGCCAATTTAAACTTTTAACTCCGCCCTCAAGTTGTTCCGAGGATTGGGCTTCGAGCAGAGACTCAAGCTGTTCTGGGGAGAGCATTTTCATTCCTAGGCGCTCTTGAGGGGTACAGCCCCGTAGGTTAGTTTCGATCCAGATTTTCCCAGGCTGTTTCCGCGTGCCGTTCTGGGATTCGAGCCCATCTACCGCATTCATGATCAGGTTCATAAACACCTGGCTCAACTGATTGGGATAGGCATAAATTTTAGGGAGCTTACCATAGTTCTTAATCACATTGACTTTACCTTCTAGACGATCCTTGAGGGTCATCAAGATATTGTCTAGACAGTCATGAATATCTGTTTCTTGTCTTTGCAGATTATTTTGCCATGAGAAAACTCGTAGGCTTTCCACCAGATGATTGAGTCGAGATACCGAAGTATCGACCCAGGTAAAAATCTCCGGCAAATCTTCTTGTAATCGCTCGAACTCAATTTCAGATTTGCACGCTTGAACTTGTTTATTGGCTTCAGGATATTCAGCCTCATAGACCTGAATCAGTTTATTTAAATCTCTGTGGGAGTTTTTTAAACTCTCGGCATTACTAGCAATACAAGTCGCTGGATTTTGAATATCATGGGCGACGCCAGCGATCATTTGCCCCAGAGTGGCTAATTTTTCAGTTTGAATCAGTTGGGTTCGGGTTTTCTGTTGCAGCAGCTTCATCGCTAGGATGTGGATGCAGGAGTGGGCAATCAATAATTTTTGAGCATCAATTAGGCGATAATTTCGCTCTGAAAGCTGAACCACAATGGGGGCAGAGATCCCCGAGGTCGATCGCCGCATCACAGCTAAGGCCGCATCAATCACCAGGATGGTTCCCGGAAACATTAGTAAATCTTTCTGGGCAAATTGGCACAGGATATAGAGCGATCGCTTCAGAAACATTCTGCGACCGTGGGGGCGACTCAAAAGCTCTAAAAACCGATGCCGGGAGATCATGCCCAGGAGTTGGCCCCCCTCTAGTAATATGGCTCCTGGTGCTGCTGGATTGAGCTCAAATAATTTCGCTAGATCGGCGGCGGGCTGAGCTGCATCCATTTGATAGTCATGGAGAGGCAGATCTTCAAGGGTGGATTCGAGGTGGAGGTTCTGGCTTGTGTTTGGGCAACAGGAGGGAACTACAGACTCCAAAAGACTGACAAGATCAAGCATAATCAACAAGTTCACCCTGGATGGATAGGAGTAATGGTAATCTTAGACAATTTCTGGAATACCGACTCTAGGGGCGTTTGTCCTGACGGTAAGTAGCCCCCACTCAGTTTTTGGCTCGATCCCCTAAAGGTTAACTCAATTTCAATCGAACCCCAATCTAGGTGATTCAATCTTTGGGGCAATCCAGGGAATCTCCATCCATATCGCCTAGCGATTGGATGGAGAGGATGTCAATCACCTGATAACGGTTGACACTTTTGAGATAATATTGCTTCTGTTTGAAGATTTCAGTCCCAATCCTCAGTGTTTAGATTGGGTCAGCGCAGTATGAAAGTTTAATGTTCTTAACCTTTCATACTAACTAATGTTCATTTAACCTTTCATACTTGGGTTGAAGACTAAGAATTACAAACCTCATGAATTAGCTAGAAGTAGCTTTAGTGAATGTCTTGACCAAAACTTGAAGTTGTCATGTATCCAAATTACTAATCAATTTCCAACCCCTTATGTTTCTACTCAATCGATTCAAAAGTTGTATCCGACTGAAGCGAACAATCGCCTGTTTATTTAGCTTTTTGTTTGCCATGCTAACCCTGACTCCGGTAGCGATCGCAGCAGAAAACCTACCAATGCCTGACCCTGCATTCAATGGGAAAATTGGGATTTACTACACCAGTTCTGAGCCGGATCCAGATTTACTCAGACCGGTTGAAGCTGAGGCAGATGCCCCTAATGTTTTGCTGGTATTGATCGATGATGCCGGATTTGGAGCCTCGAGTACCTTTGGGGGTTCGATTGCCACGCCAGTTCTAGATCGCCTGGCGGAGAACGGTTTGCGCTACAACCGCTTCCACACAACAGCTTTGTGTTCCCCCACCCGGGCGGCGTTGTTGACAGGACGCAACCACCATTCTGTAGCCTCTGGAACCATTCAAGAGTTAGCAACAGGATATCCCGGCTACAGCGGTTTGATTCCCCAAAGTACTGCAACCATTGGCCAAATCCTGCGGGAGAATGGCTACAGTACCGCCTGCTTTGGCAAGAATCACAACGTTCCGGATAACTTGACCAGTAGCGTTGGCCCGTTTGATCGCTGGCCCAATGGTTTAGGATTTGACTATTTCTATGGATTCATTGGTGGCGAAACCGATCAGTGGTATCCCACCCTGTACGAAAACCAGAATCCGGTTGAACAAACCGTTTTTCCTGAACAGGGTTATAACCTAACCCATGATTTGGCAGACAAAGCGATTGCCTGGATTCGGTATGAAAAATCGATTGCGCCGGAGCGTCCGTTCTTTGCCTATGTTGCTCCCGGAGCAGTTCATGCCCCCCACCAACCCCCAGCAAAATACGTTGAGAAATACAAAGGCAAGTTTGATCACGGCTGGGACAAAGAGCGGGAAATCATCTTTGAGCGTCAGAAGAAAATGGGAGTGATTCCTGCCAAGACAGAACTCACCCCGCGCCCAGAACAAATGCCGGCCTGGGACAGCTTCAGTCCTGAAGACCAGAAAGTTCTAGCCCGTGAAATGGAAACCTACGCCGGATTCCTGGAATACACCGACTACGAAATGGGTCGCGTCATGGATGCGATCGCAGATCTGGAGGAACTGGATAACACTTTAATTATCTATATCGTGGGCGACAACGGTTCTAGTGCTGAGGGCAGCTTGATTGGCACCTGTAACGAAATGCTCAATCTGAATGGCCTCAACCTGACGATGGAGGACAACCGTCGGTGCTATGACATTTGGGGTGGGCCTGAAACCTCGCCTCACTTTGCGGTGAGTTGGGCTTGGGCCATGGATACGCCGTTCCGCTGGACGAAGCAGGTGGCCTCCTATTTCGGCGGCACCCGCAACGCCATGGTGGTTTCCTGGCCTGAGAAAATCAAGGAAAAGAATGGTTTGCGGGATCAGTTCCACCATGTGATTGATATTGCCCCCACATTGTATGAAGTCGCTGGAATTGAAGCCCCCCGGTTTCATAACGGCATTCCTCAAAAACCGATTGAAGGGGTGAGCATGGCCTATTCCTTTGAATCCAATGGAGCCAAAGCGGAAGATGCTCGCCAGACCCAATACTTCGAGATGTTCGGGCATCGAGCCCTCTACGATAATGGCTGGATGGCTGCAGCCTTCCACAATCGGGTTCCCTGGGTGACGGCTGGAACCGTTCCCTTTGACCAAGACCAGTGGGAATTGTTCAATCTAGATGAAGATTTTAGTCAAGCCAAGGATTTATCCACTGAGCAGCCAGAAAAGCTAGAGGAAATGCAAGCTCAGTTCTTGCTAGAGGGGGGAAAATATGGTGTTTTTCCATTGGATGACCGCTTTGCTGAACGGACAGATGTGACCCTGCGGCCTAGTTTCACCTCAGGTCGTGATCACTTTGAGTTTTTCCCTGGGATGACCAATCTGTCTGAGGGAACCGCTCCCAATGTTAAAAACCTTTCCCATAGTATTGCTGCTGATTTAGTCATTCCTGAGCAGGGAGCTGAAGGGGTCATTTTGGCAATGGGTGGAACCACCGGGGGCTATACTCTGTTCATCAAGGATGGCAAGCTCACCTATGACTACAACTGGTTTGATTTGGAACGGACTGCAATTACGTCTGCCACCGAGGTTCCCACCGGAAAAGTGAATGTGCGGTTTGACTTCGACTATGACGGGGATGGTGCTGGTAAAGGTGGTAAAGGAACCCTATTCATCAATAATCGCAAGGTGGCTGAGGAGCGAATCAACAAAACCGTTGCGGGTCGCTTTGGGGTAGATACCTTCGGGGTTGGCTTGGATACTCAAGCCCCTGTAAGTAAGGCTTATAAACCGCCGTTTAAGTTCACTGGAGAGATTGAGAAGGTAACGATTGATATCAAGTCCTAGTCAGTGAGATCTTGATCAATTCAGATGAAAATCCTGAAATAACCCAGGTGGACTGATACCGATGCTTTAATTTCAAAGGATGATCAGCCCTTCGTCGGGTTCATTAGAACGATGGATCAGGTGACGATTAATCTCAAGTCTTGGTTATCCAATTGGACAGTTGAACCGGTATAAAATTGCAACTTCACCCGCTTGTACCTCAACTGAGGAAGGGAAAATGCCTACTCGAAAACCAAACACAAATTCGAATTAAAGGTACGTACCGATGAATTTCACCCTTTCCAAACTTCTAGGGGGAGTCAGGGCAGTTGTTTTATTGCTGTTAATTGCAGGGTTTACCAGCATTAACCTGCTGCCATTTCCGGTTCTAGCTCAAGAACTAATCCCCCATCCCGACAAGCCTTTTACTGGAAAAATTGGCTTGAGTTACAAAGATTCTGAACCGGTTAAATCTGAACTAAAACTACCTGAAACCTTTGGCATCAAAGACGCACCGAATATCTTATTGGTGCTGATCGATGATGTGGGTTATGGCCAGTTTAGTACCTTTGGCGGTGCGATTCCGACTCCGACGATGGATCGAGTAGCCAAGAACGGTCTGCGTTACACCCAGTTCCACACGACAGCACTGTGTTCTCCCACCCGGGCCGCGTTGCTCACCGGACGCAACCATCACTCAGTCGGTTCTGGAGTGATCGGTGAGGCTGGAACGGGTTTTCCGGGATATTCCGGGATTATTCCCAACACCGCTGAAACCTTTGCCAAAGTTCTACAAGAATATGGCTACGCTACCTCCTGGTACGGCAAGAACCACAATGTTCCTGACTGGGAAACCAGTGTTGCTGGCCCGTTTGATCGTTGGCCTGTGGGTTTAGGGTTTGATTATTTCTATGGTTTTGTGGGGGGAGATACGGATCAATATTCTCCGGCCCTGGTGGAGAATACTACTCGTTTGGAACCTCCGGAAACTAATGCCGATGGTTCGCCCTATCACTTAACCGTAGACCTAGCGGATCATGCAATTTCCTGGATTCGCCAGACGAAGGCCGTTGCCCCACAAAAACCCTTCCTGGCTTACGTGGCCACCGGTGCTACCCATGCGCCCCATCAAGTTCCTGAGGAGTGGATCAAACCCTTTGAAGGCAAATTCGATATGGGCTGGGACAAGTACCGCGCAGAAACCTTTGAACGCCAGAAAAAACTCGGGGTGATTCCGGCCAATGCCAAGCTCACACCTCGGCCAGAAGCTCTGGCCGCCTGGGATTCCCTTCCTGCCGAAGAGCAAAAAGTTTATGCTCGGATGGCGGAAGTATTCGCCGGGTTTACGGCTCAAGCCGATCATGAAGTTGGTCGGGTGATTGATGCAATTGATCAGCTCGGCGAACTGGATAACACGTTGATTTTTTACATTGCGGGAGACAACGGTTCCAGCGCGGAAGGCGGTTTTGAAGGGTTGTTGAATGAGATGACGTTCTTCAATGGTATTCCTGAGAGCACTGCCGAAAAACTAGATGCTGTGGATGAATTGGGTGGCCCCCTCTACTACAACCACTTCCCGGCGGCCTGGGCCTGGGCCATGGATGCTCCCTTCCAGTGGACGAAGCAAATTGCCTCCCACTTTGGCGGAACCCGCAATGGCATGTCGATTTCCTGGCCTGCAAAAATCAAGGACAAAGGGGGAATCCGCTATCAGTTCAGTCATGTTATCGATATCGCCCCCACTATTTTTGAAGCGGTTGGGATTCAGGCTCCGACCGAAATCAATGGAATCGCCCAGAAACCCATCGAAGGCACCAGCCTGGTTTACAGCTTCGAGGATGCCAAAGCCCCTACCCGCCACACGACTCAATACTTTGAGATGTTGGGCAACCAGGGAATTTACAGCAATGGCTGGATGGCAAGCGCATTATTCAACGAACCCTGGAATCCCAATCCACCCACGGATAAGGACATTCTCAATCTGGATTGGGAACTTTACCACATTGATGAGGACTTCACCCAGGCCAATGACATAGCGGCGGAGAACCCCCAGAAGCTGCGGGAGATGAAGGATCTGTTTTTTGCCGAAGCAGCCAAGCACAATGTATTGCCTTTAGATGGCCGCAAAACTGAACGTTTAGATGTTGCCAATCGTCCCAGCTTAACGGCAGGTCGTGACCGCTTCACCTATCCAGATCACATGCGGGTTCCTGAAGGTTCATCCCCGGATCTAAAACACATCAATCACACGATTACTGCCGATGTCGTAATTCCGGAGGGAGGCGCAGAGGGAATGCTGGCAACCCTCGGCGGTCGGTTTGGGGGGTATGGCTTGTTCATCCAAGATGGCAAGTTGGTGTATCACTACAACCTGGTGAACGTGGAGCGGTACAATATTGCCTCTGACCAAAGGTTACCCACCGGGAAGGTGAGCCTGAAAGCCGTCTATGAAACGGATTCTGATCAGCCCTATGCTGGAGCTGATGTCACCCTCTACGCCAATAACAAAAAGATTGGTAGTGGACGGGCAGAAAAGAGTATTCCTAACCGGGTTACATTGGATGAAACCCTTGACATTGGGTTCGATACGGGAACTCCTGTGACTGAAACCTACGAATTGCCCTTTGACTTCACCGGGCAGTTAGACAACGTTACGATTGATCTGAATTAACCGTATATGCAGAACTCAAGGTTTTTTCAAAGCCTTGAGTTCTGATTCCTTTAAGCTTGTATAGTTGTGGTGGAAAAAAAGGATTGAGCACCAATATTGGATCTTGATGGAATCCTGATTCAGAAGCCATGTTCGGTGGCCCCAATCTTGCTGGTTTTGCCCGCTACCAATTTACCTGAAGCTGAAACGCTATGCAGACTCAGTTCTTGAGATATTTTTATTTTCTATTGTTGTGGTCTTGTGGAAGTCTGGGAACTGTTGTGTTCTTGTCTGAAGCCAGTTATGGAGAAAATCTAAAGTCTATCAAGTCTACTTCAGAAACAACTCAGCCTTCGCAACCAGAACCTGCATTATTTGAGACAATAATTGACTTCGAGCAGACCCCGGATCAAAATCCTGACTCCATCTTCACAGAACCTGAGAGGATGGTTCAAATTGTGCCGGTGGAATCAAACTCAACCCCAGTAGAATCCGCCATTCCCCTGGATTCAACGGTTCAGATTTTGCCTGGTTCACCTCAAGGCTCTGCCTTAGAATCCGCTTCAGAACTATCTTCAGAAGCGACTTTAGAATCGATCGCCCCTTCAAACCCCACATCCCTGGATCAATTGCAACGCTATGGTCGTGAAGGCAATGGTCGCGGGAAAAAAGAGCAGGTGACTTCTGTTTCTCAGCTCTCAGATGTGCAACCTACGGACTGGGCATTTCAGGCGTTGCAGTCCCTGGTGGAGCGCTATGGTTGTATTGCCGGATATCCCGACGGCACCGTTCAAGGGCAATCGAGCCTTGACCCGCTATGAATTTGCCGCCGGGGTGAATGCCTGTCTGGAACGAATCAATGAATTAATCAATACCTCAACTCAGGATCTGGTTTCCCGGGAAGATCTGGCCAAATTACAACGGTTGATGGAGGAGTTTGCCGCTGAACTGGCAGCCCTGCGAGGTCGGGTCACGGTTCTCGAAGCCCGAACGGCGGAGCTCGAAGCCAATCAATTTTCAACCACCACGAAGTTGACCGGAGGGGTGATTTTTGCGCTGGCTGATGTGTTTGGCGAAGATGGCGGTGAGAATCAAACCGTCTTACAACAACGGGTTAATCTCACCTTGGCGACCAGCTTTGCTGGATATGATTTACTGTTACTGTCGATGTTTGCAGGGAATGCACCGATTACCCGATTTGGGGGAGAGACGTTATTTGGTACTGGCACCTTCAATCTTCCTGGAGTTGACTTTTCAGCCAATGTAGCAGGGGTGCCTCTATCAGCTACCGCTTCAACGGCTGAAGGTACCCTTTCCTCTCAATTTTCTGCCAATACCAACAATGAGCTGATTATTGCGACCATTGCCTATGCCTTTCCGCTCTCGCAGAAATTGCAGGTTGCCCTGGTCAATACATTTGCTCCTTATCAGCTCTTTGCCCCAACTTTAAATCCTTATCTGGATGACCTCGATGGTGGCACCGGAGCCATTAGTGTATTCGGAGAATACAATCCGCTCTACACCTTGGTTGGAGGTGGAACTGGAGCCATCATCAACTATGAAATTGTCCAGGGTCTCAAGCTTACCGCTGGTTACTTAGCCGATGGTTTGCTGGCGGCGGATGCTGAAGATGGCCAAGGTTTATTTAATGGCGGTTATGGAGCCCTAGGCCAATTAACCTGGAATATCACTGATAATTTTTCTGTGGCGGGGGTCTATATCAATTCCTATGCGCCCCCCGGGCGATTTGGATTCAACTACAACACCTTGGGGGTGACTGGCACTGCCGTTGCTAATACCCTGGCGGGTCAGGATATTCTGGGTTCAGGATTGATTGATCGGGGGTCGGGGGTGATTACGAATGGCTACGGTTTTCAGTTTAACTGGCAACCTAGTTCTCGGGTGTCTTTGAGTGGTTGGTTCAGTACCCTTTACCCGCGTTTGATTGGCAATGGGGAAGGCAACATCTTGACCTACGCACTGACACTGGCTTTTCCTGACTTGATCAAAGAAGGCAATTTGCTAGGAATGGTAGTTGGAGCTGAACCTTATCTGACTGAGTTTGATGGTGGCAATCCTCAAGCATTTAAGGTGGATGTGCCTATTCATGTTGAAGCCTTCTACCGTTTTCAACTCTCAGAAAATATTTCGATCACTCCAGGGTTCATCTGGCTGATTTCCCCCAACCAGGATGCAACGAATGGAGATAGTGTGATCAGTACCGTTCGGACAACATTTAGATTCTAGATTTCAGATTGTAGTTAATTACCCTGCCATTTTAGGAGGTTTTCCTTACCAACCACTCCTCCCCCCGACACTCAAACTCAAACCCATAACGGCTGAAACGCTTCTGCTCTGGCACAAATCCCAACACCATCACTAGGTCATCCGTCGGCAGTAGCCAGTGATATTGGGCGGCATGTTCTAGCAGCATCAACCGGGCCGATAACTCTTCTACAGGAGACTGCCCCAACACTCCCAAACTCGACAAATCCTCCAGCACCTTGCCTAACTGTTTGCCATTGGATTGAACGTTCGGCACAGCAGGTTTCCTTTCCATCACCTGTCCATTGGCTGCATTCCCAGGCTCAATAAATTCGGCAAAAACACCCCCGGCCTTGAGGTGTTTGTCCAGGGCATCAAGGCGGACTAATTGTGCCTGATCCACATAGGAGCGCCGACCCACCTGGGTGGGCTGAATTCCCAGGCTCGCCATGCGGGAATAGATGGTTGAGCGCTTTAATTCATAACGACTGGGTAATTGAGACACAGGCACACGGTCAATATTTGCGTCCATTGGATGTTTTTTGAATCTCTACTAGACATTTAGAGGATCATCTGCTTTACTGTCCAATAGATATCCAATTAGATATCTAGCTAGATGTCTAACAAGTATTTTAGCGGATTCTGATCAACCTGGAGGAATATCATGTTTAATCTCGCCGCCGTCAGCCTGAGCGCATTTCGTACCACGGCCAATATCACTGCCGGAATTGCCCAAGGGGTTTGGATTATGGCCATTGGCCCCCGTCATCTCCGGGAACAGGAAGTCGCTAGTATTCGAGCCCGGAAGCAGGTTCGAGAAATCCAGGCCCAGAGGAATAGTCCTGGAGTTTTGGCAAAATCTATTCAGCCAATCCCCCTGAAACCAATCGTTCAGCTAGAACCTGAGCAACCGATGGCAACCCTTGATCCAGGATTTCCCCTGGAGAATAACGCTCAACCTGACCCTGAAATCCTGGGGAAGCAGGCTGAACTTGAACGGGTACAGGAACAACTTCAGCAAATTCAAAAGATTTGTCGAGATTTTAGAGATCGCCGCAAAGACACCCGCAATTGGATCGAAGCCAATCGCTTATTAGAGCAACTTCAGCGATGTTTTTGATGCGTTGGGGATGGGTTGTTCTAGATTCTCCCATCCCCTGAAAACGTTTCAAAGGGGGCGACAAAAATACGTTCGGTTTGATAGAAGTCATGACTATCTTGACCACCCGTTTGACTACTAACTTGAACCAAATCAACGGACTCAGACAATAAAACCCCTAGCCAAACTTCAACCAAAGGCATATCCAGTTTCTCTGACAACTTCAGCAAAGACATTGATGAATCCTGTTGAGAAAGATAATTAATGACGTGTTGACTCCATTGCGTAATATTTTCTTCAGAGGCAATTTTACTGATTTCTATCGCCAGACTCTGATTTGAATGATCAGCTAAAGGGGCTAGATCCTGCTGAGAAATCTGCAGAAAATCGATTAACTGTTGATCATCCATCAGGGCTACAGGCAGGGTTTTTGGAGAAGAGCGATGGTGGGTAAAGCAATGCCTCTCAACCCATGGATCCAGATCGACAACTCGAGATTGTTGAATCAATTCCTGGAAGCCATCGGGACTGACCACCGGGATTTTAAGACTATCAAACAGGAACTCACTGTGGTCAGAAATGGCGATCGCAATCTGGATAATGCCCTCAGCGGCAACTCTCAATTTCAGATCCAGAGTGGAAGCTTGAGTTACAGCCGTTTCTAATTGAAAATATAGGGTTTCTAGACCGGGAATTGCTGACATTATTTAATCAATATTAAGTAGATGGTTGTAATTAATTATCAATAGAAGGGGGTTGAAGGGGGCAGCGCCTCCTTCAACCCCCTACATGTATCTTCTGATTAATTGTGCCTAGCTACTTACTAATGACATTAGGGCAGGGGCGAATCTGACATTGCTCTACGGGAAATTTCACCTGGGATTGAAACTGTTTGAGTGCTATGTATCCCTCCTGAATCAACTCCCGGTTGATCGCCTCCAGAACATTTTGAACATATAGATTGGCCCGGCCCTGACTCAAACCAAACGTATGCACTGGCTCAATAATCAGTTTCCGCTTTTGCCCCACCCAGATTTCAGCCCCGATTCCATGCACCCCGGTTTCTTTAGAATTCTGCCAGATCTGCAACACCGCAAAGGGAGTGGAATCAGTAAGTTCTACCTGAATTGCAGTTGCCGTTGAGTGACAGCGTTTACGGTTCCAGCGATCTCGATGGCGATAGTAGGAGCGTTTGCCATGGCAGGGTTGCCCAGCCCAGCAGGGTTTGACTTTGGCGATGGCGATGGGATCAGTGGCGCATTGAATGCAGTCGGGGGGCGGCAGCTTAGGCATTGGAATCCTGAAGTCCTGAACTGGAATACCTGAAAACTGGAACGGTTTCAATAACAGTGGAAATAACTCTTATCAAATCTTAGCAGCTAAGAAGTAAGAGCCTTGTCGTAGCATAAATAATGAAAAATACCAGTACCCAAGCAAACCATCCAAACCATTAGCAGGAGACTAGACAAATCTAAGCGCTGGAAATTCGATCCTAAGAGGTGGGCGAAAGTAGAAAAGTTACTCGATCAGATTCAAGATTTATTAGGCTGAGCTACTGGAAATTAACTCTAGTAGTAAGTAATGTGGGCGTTTGGCTCGAATGGAATTAATCAGCAAATCAAACGAGATTGTCTTATTGACATCCTCCCCGCGCTAAAGCGACGGGGATTCCCTAGCAAGCAAACAGGTTGAGCTGTTCGTTTTCTAGATGGGTTGACAGTTCATCACCAAAAGCCCCAACTGTAGTCTGAAACTGGTTCCCTGTCCATTAAATCAGCGATGGACTGCTGCAACGGGATGTTGGAACCTCGCCTCGATGAGCCATTGTCGCTCTAGTTTTTGCTTGACTTGCGTGATGCAAAGCTTTTGCAAATCCCCATTACTGGGTAGCTTCTCTGACTTTTTGCACAATACCAGCGCATTGGTTTGATCGTGCCCGATGGCAAACGGCCTTTGAGAATCTGGCCAATGGAAATGGTGTACCGCTGGGTCGGGAACTGGAGATGGCTGGATTGCTGCGATTTATCAAGTAGAATTGGATTCACAACGTAGTCTGGCTGACCGCAGATGTTCACTATGCTGCCGCCCAATACTACGACCCCAATCAGGCTCAGTTTCAAGACTTCTTACCTTTTGGGAATTTGCTACAGGGCCCCCTGCACGCAGGAAGTTATGGGCCGAATGACTTGGATAACATCTTTGGCCCTCAAGTTGAGTTTCAGAGTACCGAGGTTGATTTGTCCAACCTTCCACCTACTGCAGGACAACAATTTTTTGGATCCGTTGAGATCGACGGCTCAACGGGAGTGATGACGGTTTCTCAGCATAACTTAACAGGGGAGGTTGTTTATTCTATTCGGCTAGAACCGGAGGGGAATCAAAACCTGTCAGCTTTCTTTTTGTGAGGTTGTAAATCTAGAAAACTCAGACAATAATAGGGGTTTTGGAATGGGTTCTGTTGTTGCTTGCAGTCAGGTTCAGGGTTGTGTAAGCTGGATCAAACTCAAATTCATCTTGATAAGAAATGCTGTAATTGTATTTAACGATTCAATTGAGAAAAATTATTGTTTGACTATAGCTGAACCAGTGAATAAACTTGGACTTTAACTAAAGTTATTAAAAATCAGGCGTTTAGTATCTTTTCTTAACCTTAAACGTTTAAACTTAGTGATACTTCAGTAGATAGTTGCAATGAATTGTTAGAAGGGAAGAGGTCTGGAGCTTTACCTCAGGAAGGGGTCACTGCCTCCTTCACCTCAAAATTAACCTTCTAATCAATTAGATCAGATAAGTTTATCTATTTACTTACAGTGTTTTTCATGCTATTAGAGCACGGGACTGGGTGGCGCGGTGCGTCAATCACTCCCAAATCTGTTCTGCATGGGATTGAGAATTGCTGTATTGGTCTGGCCATTTACTGCGGGAAAAGTACACTTGAGGGGATGATTTACTATGGTTGCGCCTGTTGAAAAAAATCAAAAGGTTAGTCGGTCTGGGATTCACAAGCAGAAATCTATGACTCTTTCTGTTCAGATTAATTCAACTTTGATTTCTAGTAAGATTACCAAGGTTTTGACATCTGCTTTGGCTGTTATGCTGGTGGCCTGTGGCAGCGATGCATTTTCTGATAAAAATGCAGATGAAGTTAGGCTTGTTCTTGCGCAACCTGTGAATGTGGTGGGCGCAGGTGCCTCTTTTCCTGCCCCCCTATATCAACGGTGGGTTCAAGAAGTATCCCGAAAAACGCCGAATCTGCAAATGGATTATCAATCTGTGGGTAGTGGGGCAGGCATCGAGCGACTCACTCAACAGCTAGTAGACTATAGTGCTAGTGATATTGCCATGACTGATGAGCAAATCAAACAGGTTCAACGAGGCGTTGTCTTACTGCCAATGACAGCAGGCAGTATTGTTTTAGCTTATAACATCCAAGGCATAGAGAACTTGAGACTATCTCGGCAGGTTTATGCAGATATCTTTCTTGGTAAAATTACCAACTGGAACGATCCAGCAATTGCAAAAGACAACCCTGATATCAAACTACCCAATCTACCCATTGTTGTAGTCTATCGATCTGACGGGAGTGGAACCACCGGAGTGTTTACTAAACATATGAGCGCAATCAGTGAAGAGTGGAAAAATCGCATCGGACAAGGGGTATCCGTAAGTTGGCCTGTGGGCCTTGGAGGTGCACGAAATGATGGTGTTGCGGCCCAAATTAGACAATCTCCTGGGGCAATTGGGTTTTTAGAGTATGGCTTTTCCAGGAGTGCTGGTTTGTCGGCAGCAACCTTAGAAAATAAAGCTGGTAATTTTGTAGAACCAACAGGGGAGTCGGCGACTAGTGCTTTAGAAGCAGTGGCTTTGCCGGATGATTTAAGGGTATTTATCGAAGATCCAGAAGGAGAGCAATCTTATCCAATTGTGACCTATACCTGGTTACTGGCTTACAAAAACTATCCGAATCCTCTAACGGCAAAATCAATTGAGGCTTTTGTGGAATTTGGTTTGAATCAAGGTCAAGACATAAGTACTGAATTAAACTACATTCGACTGCCCCAAAACGTGAGAGAGAGAGTTGCAGAAGTGGCTGATCAAATCAGCCCTGACTTTGACATTAAATTGGACTAGTATAGTTTAAGAATCTTGTCGCTAAGTAGCTAGGCACAATTAATTAGAAGATACATGTAGGGGGTTGAAGGGGGCAGTGCCCCAGATCCCCTTCTGTTTGATAATTAATTACAACCATCTACTTATATCAAATCCGCTTGATTACCCTAATTAAACTCAGGTCGTCAATCAGCTAAAATCCTTGCTATCTGAAGATTCTGGCCTCAATGACGTTGTTTTCACTCCAAAGGACTTGATATTACTCTTCCTAGGTCAGTTCTGAGCCTAGGAAGAATAGTGACACGACGACCAACAGTTTGCTGATGATGCTAGTAAAAGCAAACCTTTTAGATTTTTGCCCCTAATGACCTCAAACAGCCAGCAGTTGTATCTGTTCAGTGGATAGGGCACTGTTGAAGAGATTCACTTCGTCAATTTCCCCAACCAAACCACTTCCACTTTCCGATACTGTTCCGTCATGGAACGTCGTACTTCCATTAATCCCACCAATGCCAATCCCACCTGCGTGGCTCCACAATTGAGATCCGACTCCACTGCCCAGGGATTGGCCGTCTAGATATGCCGTCAGGGCATCGGCGAATTTTGTCTCGTCTCCATCCAGCACCAATCCCAGGTGATGCCACTGATCAACCACTAGGGAATCAGCCACTAGCCAGGTGCCATCCCAATCGCTCTCCACTGCAGGTTCATTCCAACCGCCAACATAGAGCTTATTCTGGTCAATGTAGGCATTGAGGCCACGAGTACTGCCGCCTTCTTCATAGATCACCTGCTTTTGATCCCCTGTCACCCTATTGTCCACCTTGAACCAGAGGGAAATTGTCCGCTGTTGATGATTCCCTAAATTGATATCAGAAGAGTTTGCCACATTCACCCGCTGTTCTCCGCCATCGAGACTGATGGCGCTGCCTGTCACCCCGTTCTCAGTCCAGCTCGCCCCCCCCCTGGAGCCGGGCTTGGTGATCAATCCCGGCCTGGGAACTGTCCGCCACGGTTTGACCTTGACCTTCCTCAAAACTAAACTGTGCAATTTGCTTGTCAGGTAGGGTTGCTATTTCGGTTGGGGGAGAGGAATTGGATGCGTTATCCGTATCAATGTCAAATTTGACATTCTCTGCATCGAGGGTCACGGTTTCAGTGATGGATTTGCCCAATCCGGGGCCTGAGAAGGTGACTTTGTAGGTGCCAGAATTGAGTGGAAGAGCATATCCGCCAGATGCAAAGGTCGTCGTTTTGAAGGTCTGATTATCTGACTGGCGAACGGCCCTGACCCGGATGCCCCCCAACCCTTCCCCTGGAGTGTAGAAATCATCCGCTTCAACTCCATCCTCAAACACAACCCCAGTTAAAAACAGGTCTGATCCAGATTTTGCAAAGTCTTTGGTTGTCCAGAGGGCTTGGGTACTGCCAGATTTTTTCCCTTCAATGCCGATACCGATCTCCTGGAACACTCCATTCAGAATATCCTGGCGACGACCACTCTTGTTCATGGCTTGTTGGTGCTGTTCGTCTAGCAAGCTGGTTGTCGTCGGATTCCCAGACTTTGCCTGATAGGAAATTTGCTCCTTCACCAAGGCATCATTGGTCAGTTCGTAACCGGCGGCTTTCAGGCGATCGCTCGCGGTACTTCCCCCTGCTCCTATCCCTGAAACCCGGCCCGTTGTTTTCATCCATTGACTATGACCTCCCGATGCTTCTAAAAGCTCAGAATTGAAGCTCAAGGGTTGTACCCCGGCTTGGGAGCGCTCCCGATTGATCAGCTCCAAGGCATATTGTTCATCGGTACTGGGTTCCCCTGAGTTGGTTGGCGTGGGAGTGGCTGGGGATTGGGGCGTGGGGGTAGGATTGGGAGTTGGGGTTGGGGTTGGATTGGGGGTTGGCGCTGGGGTTGGGGTTGGGGCGGGTGTTGGGGCGGGTTGACCGCCTAGGGGATCAAGGGAGCCTTTTCCTTGACCATAAATAGATTGAATCCCATTGATATCATCCGGCAACAAAAAGGCTGTTCCCAATCCTGAATAGCGGTTTTGGACGCTGGGATTCATGATGGCAGGTTTGCCTGACTCATGGTTTAACCCCAGGGCGTGACCAATTTCATGAACGGCAACTTCTAGAAAATTGAACTTAAAACCAGAAGCGGTCAGGGCCCATTCATCGGCATTGTCAAAGTTTACAGTGGTTGCCAGTTCTCCAGAAGCCGTTGTGAGACTGGCGCGTCCGAGGGTGCCGCCACGACCCCCGAGAAATTCATGGCCAATCCGAATATCTGCAGCGTCTAGATTTTTAGGGGTCTTGTCTCCAACATCTCTAATCTCAACGAAGTTTAACGGGACATAATCTGCCCACAGATCAAAGGCTTCTTCTATCGCTGATTTGATCTCGGTATTTGAAAGGTCGCCCTGAATTTCGCCGTCAAATAAATCAGAGTAGCTGTAGGTGACATTCACTGGGGAGCCTTTCCCCCCGGGCTGGGGCCATCTGAAGACGCTCCCAAAGGTAGTAAAGTCTGACTCCAGCACTGTGCCATCGGAGGAAAAGTCCTGAGATGAATGCTGAACATCAGTCAACTCTTCAACATTTTCTTCCCACAGCAAATTTACACCTGTATTCTTGGTGTTCATTCCAGTTGTATTAGACATAGTGATCTCCGAGTAACGTTAGCAGGTAGAGCACCGGGTTACTCTATGAGTTAATCAACTCCGATTGATCCATAATTCAGCTAGGGCTCATCTGCATTGGCAAGAGGAATACTAGAGAACTATTCGTCAGACTGTTTACTGAATATTGCTCGAACTATTGCTTGAAATAGCAATCGCACAATTGATTACTTGATTGGTTGGAAAACCCCATTACACCCATATCAGTTCAGTACCTGGATAGACTTATCGCTGATCTATCAATGACCTCTCAATATCCACTAGTGTCAACACCCACTAGCACTGACTGATTCAGGCAAACCCATAAACAAAAGTAGCGATATCATGGTTCGCTCACAATTTTAAACAACAGAGTGGCAATTGTCCACTATCTGACAACGGCAATTGGATTCAGATAGAGTTTCCCATAGACTAGCTAACGATGGAAAGTCTTCAGAGATTTCTGACTGCAATCGTATAAGAGGGGCGTTGGGACTGCTCACGGCGACTCTTTACTAAGCGGAAGTTGGCATCAATGTACAAGTGCTCCAGTTGCGGTTGGGACTTATAGACTTTCTGGTATTTCTTAGCCATGGCACGACTGACGTTTTTACTGGGAATCGGAATCTCATCTTGGCCTTGAGTTTGATATTGGTTCTGATATTGGGTCACGGCTTGTTCGAACCAAGTTTGAGCTTCTTTTGGGCTCAGAACTGTAGCTCCGAACCGTAGATTCTGCTTGATGCCAACATTCTGAATATTCCACGTTTGGGTTGCTGAAGAATCTGGCTCATCGCTGATTCCTATAGCATAGGTCTGCACAATCATCAGGTCGTAGCTTAGCAGTTGCCGGACAAACCAATTGAGCAGGGGGGTCTGGTGACCGGGTTTATAGCGAGCCAGGTTGGCATAGTATCCATTATCAGCAAAGACTTGATAGGACTGATCGCGAAGTCGTCCAGGCAGAATGTCCTGAAATGGAATAGTAGACCAGACGGAGAGCCAAATCTCCTGAACCAGTGAAATTTGCTCACTCACATCAGGGGTAGGATTACGTCGCTGCAGTTCTTCAAAGATTGGAGAAAGTTGATCGTTTACAAAGCGAACTTTCTGACTAATCGGATCTTCATCCCGATCTCTGACCAAGTCCAATAACTTAGCTTTTAGGGTTTCTGTACTGAGGGACATTAGGGAGTCACTGTCTGGCATTGGTTCAAGAGTGTTCATTAGGACGAGATAAATATAATGAAATGAATTTGTCTGGTATCCATTATTTTATTAGCCCCCAAGACCTTCACAGCCCCTGCTGCAAATTGCATCGCTATTACTGTGATCGCAATTATTTGAGTGGCGTTGACTACTTGATACTTCCAGCGGGCATCTCGTTTGAAGATTTAGCGATCGCTGAAGTGGGAGTAGATGCCCCTGATCTAAATGAGCGATCGCGGTGAGTCAACGAACCAACGGACATTGCCAATGGTGACTCCCGGACAAATAAACACTCCGCCCCCAATCCAAAAATCATCCTCAATCACGATTTTCCATCGTGTATTCTAGCAGCATGAGAAACGCTGTATTTCAATAGATTAATTTCGAGATAAATTCAACAGATTATTATGGTTTCAATTCAGGGACAAATTGTTGTAATTACGGGGGCAAGTAGTGGAATTGGGGCGGCCTGTGCCCAGATCTTTGCCCGGGAAGGGGCAGCCCTAATTCTAGCGGCCCGTCGCCAGGAAAAGCTTGAAGCGATCGCTGCAGAGCTTCAAACAACCTATCAAAGCCAGATTCATGTCCTAGAAATGGATGTCTGCGATCGCGCCGCCGTCGAGTCAGCCCTGATCGCCTTGCCCGAACCCTGGAGTCAGGTGGATATTCTGGTCAATAATGCCGGTTTAAGCCGGGGTTTAGACAAGTTGCAGGAAGGAGATATTCAGAATTGGGAGGAGATGATTGATACGAATGTCAAAGGGCTATTGTATGTCACCCGAGCTGTGTTACCGGGAATGGTGGAACGCCGGAGGGGCCATGTGATTAATATTGGTTCGGTTGCGGGCCATCAAAACTATCCTGGGGGGAATGTCTACTGTGCCACCAAGGCGGCGGTCAGGGCGTTGTCAGAGGGGTTAAAAATGGATTTACTAGGAACTCCAATTCGAGTCAGTTCAGTCGATCCGGGTCTGGTGGAAACGGAGTTCAGCCAGGTGCGGTTTCGTGGCGATCTGGAAAAAGCCAGCAAGGTCTATCAGGGGATGACTCCCCTAACCCCAGAGGATATTGCCGAGATTGTGGTCTTTTGTGCGACGCGGCCCCCCCATGTGAATATCAGCGAATTATTGGTGTTAGCGACGGATCAATCCAGTGCCACAATGGTTAATCGTCAGAGTTGAGGATCCCTTGACATCAACAAATAACTGGAATTTTCGAGGTAGCGATTCTGGTTGACTGACAATCTCTTCTTGCCCTCGCTCCCAAGCCCTCTCTCGTACTTCAGCAGCATAAGAAACCCTGTAAAATGTTTACAATGAACCAGTTGCTGTGATTGGGTTCCGTATAACTTTACGCTAGGATTGATTGATTGAATTAGTAACAATTTTCGTTAACTTTCGTTTTAGTAAAGGTTTCATTGCCGTGTTTGACTCTCTTCTTCTTTGTAATAACCATACTTCTTGGCGGTTGTCTGTCAGACACGGCAGACTGCATAAGCATTTAATCAACCGCAGCGGTGAGTAGTGCCTTTCGAGGCTTTCTGAGATTGTTGTTTTAATCCGGATCGCTTGGGGCTCCTCCCCTTAGTAAGGAAAGGTTGGGAGGGGAGCGATCCATCGTCATGTGTGGGATTTTGGGAAAGCCCTGCATTGCAGGACTTTCCAGGAAAGGAAACACGACGAATCAGTCGGATTTAATTTGACTGCTGGTGGGGCCTCAAGTTTGGCTTCTAAAGGGATACAAAGTCATCACTATTGATCAAACTCCCTTCTACCCCGTTCAGAGTTGCCAGTAGTTCGTCCGTGGCTGTCAATCGAATCAGGGTTTCAGTACCGTTCTGGCTGAGGCTAAGTTGATTGAATGTAATACCAGGGAGCAACGCCAGCTGATCCAGACCCGCTTGAAAATCAAGAATTTGGTCATTCCCAGCCCCGATGACAAAGGTATCCTGGCCCTGGCCCCCTATCAAGCTATCATTGCCGAGATCGCCGCTCAACAGGTCATCCCCGTCTCCTCCGTTCAGCACATCGTCTTCTTGACCCCCAAATAAGCTGTCATTTCCAGTACAGCCGTTGAGCCAGTCAGCCCCTAGATTGCCAGAGAGCCAGTCGTTACCTTCTCCGCCACAGAGGGTATCATTTTCCTGACCACCATAAAGGGTGTCATCCCCGGCAGATCCGTGAATCAGGTCATTGCCGACATTACCAAATAGTTCATCGTTGCCTGAGTTACCCGTTAAACTATCGTTCCCCACTCCGCCATAAAGGGCATCGTTGCCATTGTTGCCCAGGACTAAATCGGCATCATCATTGCCAAATAGCACATCGTCGCCATCGCCACCATCGAGGCTGTCCTTACCGACATCGCCCCAGATATGGTCATTATCTTCTCCTCCGAACAAGGTGTCACTGCCCTGACCGGCATAGATTGTATCCAGGCCAAACGCTCCATGAATCCAGTCATTGCCCCCATTGCCCATCAGGATATCGTTGCCAGTTTGACCGTCTAGATTGTCGTCACCTCCGAGTCCAAACAGAGTATCTTCTCCCTCAAAACCCTGAAGGGCTTCATTGAGAGCGGAACCAGTGAGGAAATCTGAGTCGGCGGAGCCATTCAATTCAGCCTGGATAGAATTGGCCTGACGACTGGTTTCTAGATTGAGACCCGGCAGAGAGTCACAACACTCATCCGTTGTCGTCGGATCGGGACTGGGAGTTGGAACTGGAGTTGGAACGGGTAGAGGTTCCGGTGTGGGTTCTGGAACCGGGTTGGGTGTAGGTTCTGGAGTTGGGTTAGGATTTGGAACTGGAACCGGATTGGGTGTAGGTTCTGGAGTTGGGTTAGGATTTGGAACTGGAACCGGATTGGGAGTTGGAGCGGGTACAGGCATTATAGTCCCGGTAAATTCAAACGCTCCGATATCAAATTTTGCTGTGCCGTCATTGTCACCATCGACGGGACGGAGTTGACCCCGTTGATCCGTCGGCAAACTAAGTTGAACCCCTGCATCAATGGCTGGACTTCCTGAAGTCAAGGGATGCACAAATGTATTATTAATTTGTTGGATCGGCCCTAACTTTGGATCAGCAACTGTGATATTAGCCGTAGCGTAACTGTCATTAAATCGGTTAGCGGGACTACTGGATAAATCAGGGAATTGCAGATTATTTCCCCCATCGATGAATGCTCGGCTAGTGTTCTGGCGAATTTGCCAGTCATTGCTGCCATTATCCGCCACGTTGTTGGAGAAAATCGTGTTGGTGACCGTTACATCAATGGCATCGTTTGCCGCTACGCCTCCGGCTGTCCAGGCTGCGTAGTTATTCGCGATGGTGCTGCTGATAATTTCTGTGGGGGTGTAGAGGGCGATTGCCCCACCGACGACATTCTTTTTATCTAAATCAGCCACATCTCTGACTTCGTTGTCTGAAAATGTACTGTTGACAATTTTGGCTTGAACAGATGGATCAGTTTGAGAATTTCCCCCAATTCTGAGGGCTCCACCTTGATTAGTTGCAGTGTTTCCAATAAAACTACTATTGGTCAGGGTTAAACTAGCATTTCCCTGATAAATCGCCCCGCCATCCCCCCGCTCGCCTCGGGAGTTTTTGGTAACGGTATTATTCAAAAAAGTACTATTTTCAACAAAAACTTGATCGGGATATCCCGCCCAAAGAGAAGCTGCTCCCCCCTGACCTTTTGCCGTATTATTTTCAAACCAGCTATTGCTAATTCGAATAGTTCCTGCTGTATTTGGATCATTAGTACTGGCCCGGTCAGTAAAAATCGCCCCCCCATGCCCTCGAATGTCTTCTCCAGGGGTAATCACTCCAGCATTAGTATTATTGCCAACAAACCGGGAATTTTCAACGGTTAATTCCCCCGTCAAGTTATTAATGGCTGCTCCATTAATTCCTCGATTGTTTGTGAAAAGACTATCTTTTACGCTTAAAATACTACCTCGAACCGTAATGGCTCCCCCGCCCCGTTCGTTATTTCCGGCTGTAGCATCATTGCCGATAAAGGAACTGTTAACGACGGTGACTTTGCTTTCCTGAGCTCCAAAGATAGCTCCCCCACCTTGATCTGCTGTATTTTCGGTAAATTCAACATTGTCAACCACCAAAATACCCTGGTGTTCAGTGCGGACTGCGCCTCCATTTTCATTTGTATAGCCTTTAGTTAGATCTAAGTTTTTCAGGCTAAGCTGAGTTGGATTAACTGAGGTTGAGTCTAGATGAAAGATTCGGAACCTATCATTACCACTAATCACCAGGTTGGGATTATTAGCGCCATCAATAGTTAGATTCTTTTTAATTGGAATTAATAATTCACCACTAGTAAGGGTAATTGTATTGCCCCCGCTTAAGTTGGCGGCAAAGGTAATAATATCTCCGGATTGAGCAGTAGTAATTGCGTTTCGTAGAGATCCGCTTCCAGAATCACTATTATTGGTAACTAGTAAAGTATTCGGCATAGGGTTCGTTGGATTTAGAAATAATGAGCTGGTCAAATCTTGGCTGAAAAATATGACTCTCCAGATTTCAGATTAGAGTGTTAAGCTGCTATTCTAATTATTCGATTGGATCTGAAGTGATCCGGAGTCTAAAATACTGAATTTCCAGTTTTTTTTCTTAAATCCATTCCCAACCTTATTTCTAGTCTTATTTTCAATCTTTATATCAGTAAAAACCCTAATTAAAATCTTTATACTATACTCAAAGTCCTTTGAACTTAACTTTGAAATTACGTAGCTTTACCGAAAAATTGATAGTTAATGTTCCGCTTTTTAAAGTGTCATATAAGCAGGTAAAATCTACACCATAATTTTTTGGGATCTATAACCCTCAAATTGATCGTTCAGGAGTCAACTTCAAGAAGGCCAATCCTGGTACTCATCCCTAGGGGTACTCGACCATGCCCTGGCAGAATCAGCAGGAACCCAAAGTCGTCAAGCAGCGTCCCAAACTATTTCCTCGCATAAAGTACCCCGCTCTGCCCTCAAAGCTAAGCTGGCTGAACAATTCCACGTCAGTGACATTGATCTGAGCCTCTACCTCAGCAATTCGGGCATCAATCTTAGCCTCCAAGTTTGAGTATTCAACTACGCTTCTCCAAGCAATCAAGGTTCTCAGTTCTTTTCCACTCAAACAGAGAGAAAGCGTCAAACGTTTTACAATTTAGGACAATCTACTTTTTAACTCCAAGTCGGGTATGTCACTACATGGCAGATCGTTCGCCTCATTCTTCTTTTTCTGACAGACTCATCGAAGCAACCTATTACCGAACCCGAAGGCATCTAATTGGAGGGGTGGTCGCTTTGGCTGGGGTCGTTCTTTTTGGCATCCTCTGGTACAAATTTATTGAAGGCTGGACTTGGCTTGATGCAACTTACATGTCAGTTATTACCCTGACAACTGTAGGGTTTGCAGAAGTGCAAACTCTTGGTACTAGAGGCCGACTATTTACTATTGTTTTGATTTTGATGGGTGTTGTGGTAGTCGGTTATATCTTGAACTCTTTTTCAGAAGCCCTGATTCAGGGACATTTCCAAGCAGGCATTCGATTAAGACAGCGTTGTAAACTTATGGATTCTTTGACCGAACACTTCATCATTTGTGGATTTGGCCGAACTGGTCGGCAGGTTGCGATTGAATTTTCTACAGAGGGAATTCCGTTTATTGTGATTGACTCAGACGACCACTCTATTCAAGAGGCGCAGCAGCGAGGATTAATTACATTTCAAGGCGATGCAACAGAGGATCAGGTACTGCTACGAGCTGGTATTGAACGCGCATCCTGTTTGGTGGCGGCTCTACCTTCCGATGCCGAAAATCTTTACACCATAATATCTGCAAAAGCCTTGGCTCCTGGCATTCGGACAATTGCCCGGGCCAGCAGTGAAGAAGCGGTTCAAAAACTCCAGCGGGGCGGAGCTGATGTCGTGGTGTCACCCTATATAACTGGAGGTAAACGGATGGCGGCTGCAGCTTTGCGTCCTCAAGTGGTTGATTTTTTAGAGGGAATTTTATCAGGTAGTGATCGCACCTTTTATATTGAAGAGTTTCTGATTTCCCCGGAGTATTGTCCCAAAATTGGTCAAAGTTTGGATGAAGCTCAACTGCGCTTGAAATCAGGTGCACTCATACTAGCTATTCGGCGAGCAGATCAGACCCTAATTGTTGGCCCCAATGTAGATACGGTGCTTTGTGCTGGAGATTTATTAATTGGTATGGGAACCTTTGAAGAGCTACGTAGACTCAATCAAATCTTGAGTCCTCTACAACGCCGATACCGTTAAGGTAAGGGCGTAGCAATAGTAAAGAGAATTAGTATTAACGTGAGAATACAGGGCTAAAACCGATTACGGGCCAGAAGCCAAAAACCTTACCCAACAGCTTTTAATCGCGCTGCTTGACTATGCCAACGATGAACTGGATTGTGATGAGATTGACCTGGAACGGTTGCGGCGAGATATCAAAGCGAGCTGTCAACGTTCTGATTGAAAGTTTGACCACCAATCAAACCCCTGGAATCCACAGGCGAACCATTGAGATCTTGAAGCAGAGCCTACTTGAGGAACAACTTTCAGATGTGATTACTCGTTTAAAAGCTTACAGTTTAGCCCCAGAAACCGGTGGTTTTTCCTCCCAAGAATTAGAACTCTATAAACTCCTCTGGCACTGTTCTGAGCCGGTATCCTATGGGAATTTTGTGGCAGCTTGGCATTCCAAGTTTCCTTCGTGAACGGATCTCAGATTATTTTGAGTAGTTTTCGGGAAACCGGGGAATGATAAAACTATCAGGGTCGTGACTTTTCCCTCAAAAGTTCAAGATTTACCTACCCCTTTAGCTAGGCGGTTTTCCCATGAAAAATAGTATTCAGTCAGTGTTATTTTCGATTCCCCTGGTTGTGATGGCTTCAACTATTGTTAACGCTCAGGAAAACTCGAGTTGCTATATGGTTTTGGGAACTTCAGGCTATCAAAATCTCGAGAACCTTTGTCCGAATTCTGCAGAGCCTGCTGTAGAATCTTCTGCTCTTCCCCGATCCCGAACAATCCCGCCAACAACAAATAATAACGGCTGGCGTGAGATGCGACGGGTGGGCTTTGACTACCGGACAATGATCAAAGAAGTCCAAAATGGGTCAAGCCGTTGTTTAGTCTGGGATGCCAGATATGAAACCCGGGCCAGTGCCCGTTCAATTGGTTGCTCTGCCCTCGACGAAAGACCGGCAGAAAAACCTAGAAACCGTTATGAAGGGGAACGGCGACTAAAATAACGAATGCATTCCGCCAGGTTGCCGGTTAAATGTTCAATTCCTAGAGGATCGGTATAACAACTAACTTCATAGGTTGTCGGTTGGGTAGGTTGCTCGTAATGCCTGAGATTGTCTAAAATCTCAGGCAAATTAGCATAGGCGCGGGCGATCCAGAATTAATGTTGTAGTTTGGGCATCTAAGCTGGTTTTTGGAATGTCAATGATTGAACCCGGTAAGTCAGAGGTTTGCATTCAGTCAGCCATGAATTATGTTGCAGTATTATCTTTAAATATGACAAAAAAGCTGGTAATTGCTCAACAGGGGGTAGTTGACAGGGTAGAAAAAATCGGTAGATTAAAGAGATGACAGAACTTCCCGACCTCAAGCAACTGACCTCCGAGGGCAAAGATGCCTTGATAGAATCGCTATGGGAAGAGATTCAGAAATTACGCAAAGCAGCAGAAAAGCGAGTCAAGAAAACATCGAAGAATTCGAGTCTACCGCCCTCTCAAGGATTTAA
>JAAURB010000128.1 GCA_012033335.1 Oscillatoriales cyanobacterium RM2_1_1 | reverse complement strand
CAAGACGCTCTGTTATTCCAAATCCGTAGAAATGCTGAAGCACTCGATTCGGTTGCTACTTCATTACCTCAAATTCTGGGATGTCCCGATTCCGCAATGATTCATTGCATCATTCAGCAACGCCGAATTGCCTACCCCTGCCGACGTTAACGGGATTGAATCCTAGGGTAAATCGGTATTGCCCATTAAGTAGCGATCGCACTCCCGGGCTACCCCACGGCCTTCATTAAAGGCCCAAACCACTAAGCTCTGACCCCGACGGCAATCTCCCGCCGCAAACACGCCGGGAATACTGGTAGCATACTGATCATATTCAGCCTTGATATTGCTGCGTTGATCCCGTTCCAGGCCGAGGGCATCGAGCAAGGGCTGTTCAGGGCCCAGGAAACCCATCGCTAATAGAACCAACTGAGCCGGGCGTACCTGTTCTGTACCCGGAATGTGTTTTGGGATGAATCGGCCTTCCGCGTTTCGTTCCCATGCAATTTCCACAGTATGAATCGCCTTAACATTGCCAGCCTCATCTCCTGCAAACTTTGTGGCTGTTGTCAGGTAAGCCCGTGGATCAGCGCCAAACTGAGCCGCCGCCTCTTCCTGACCATAGTCGAGCTTGTAGACCTTGGGATATTCTGGCCAGGGATTATTAGCGGCCCGTTCCAGGGGTGGTTGGGGCATGATTTCTAATTGGACAACGCTGTTGCAGCCATGGCGCAGGGAGGTTCCCACGCAGTCTGTACCGGTATCGCCTCCCCCAATGATAATCACATCCTTCCCAGCGGCGGAGATCAAGCTACCATTCTGATGGCGATCCAGCAGAGCTTTGGTGTTCCCCGTGAGAAATTCCATGGCGAAATGAATGCCCTTCAGTTCCCGACCCTCAATCGATAGATCCCGAGGTTTGGTAGCTCCGGTACAGAGAACAACCGCATCAAATTCTTTTAACAACTGCTCCGCCGGGAGATCCTTACCAATTTCTGTCTTGCAGGTAAACCTCACCCCTTCGTCTTCAAGTAATTTAATCCGCCGCAGCACCACCCGTTCCTTTTCCAGCTTCATGTTAGGAATGCCATACATCAACAATCCGCCAGGGCGATCGGCCCGTTCAAACACCGTCACCCAATGGCCCGCCCGGTTGAGTTGAGCCGCTGCCGACAATCCCGCAGGGCCAGACCCAATAATCGCGACCGTTTTTCCGGTGCGTTTTTCGGGGGGTTCAGCCGTGATCCAGCCTTCTTCCCAGCCCCGATCCACAATGGAGCATTCGATGTTTTTGATCGTGACCGGAGGGTTATGAATTCCCAGCACGCAAGCGCCTTCGCAGGGAGCCGGACAAACCCGCCCGGTAAATTCGGGGAAATTATTGGTTTTGTGCAGTCGTTCTAGGGCTTCATGCCAGAGTCCGCGATAGACCAGATCGTTCCATTCGGGGATCAGGTTATTCACTGGACAACCGCTAGCCAGACCATTGATAGCAATTCCGGTATGACAGAACGGCGTGCCACAGTCCATACAGCGAGCGCCCTGGGTTTTGAGCTTTTCCTCTGACAGCGGGAAATGAAATTCATCCCAATTACGAACCCGTTCTAGGGGAGCAAGTTCTGGTGGTAACTCTCGAACATATTCAATAAATCCAGTGGCTTTTCCCATGATTTTAAAATCTCCTTTGACAACAAATATGGTACTTTGGGTTTGCAATTCAATGATCTTTTAATGATCTTCTAAATAGCTTGACGCAATGAATTAGAAGATTGATAGAGGGGTGAAGGGAGCAGCGCCCCTGCCATTTAACAATTAATTACAACTACCTACTTAATGCATGGTTTCTATTCCAATAACCATGCAAAGAGCTGCTTAAGAGTTAGCTTGAGTTTATCAACTTGAGTTTATCAAATGTACTAGCATATTTCGTTTCCGGAAGTGTTAGGAATTCTTCAAGCGTTAGGGGTTTGGCTGGAAATGGAGTATTCATGACTTTAGTTTGCTCTGGTTCTAGCGGCTCTAGGACTGATAGGAATGATGATTAATTTAGTTTCCATGTTTTAGCCTCTTTTGAAATCGCTATGAAAAATCTAGCATCATAACTTCATGTATATTTTTGTTTTTACTAGTGCAAACCTTTATCAAGTTTATCCAGAATGAATTTATCTCCTGCATAATGTCCGAAGATCCTCTTGGCATCCTGATCTGACCAAGCATCAATTTCATGGGTAGAAGGTGGACAGGGATTACCTTTCAATTCTTTAAAGTCAAGAGAGGATAAATTATATTGATTGTTATTTGTCTCTAAATATTTTGTTAATTGATCAATCTTTTCATTAACCTGCACTAAACGATCTGGAGGTAAACCTTTTATACTCTTTTCAAAGCTTGAACCGTACTTTAACTTGTCAGTAGGAGGTGAGTACAACTGCTTGCAGTAAACTTTCTTCTTACTTTCTGCCCAAACCAACTCTCCCCAGGGCGAAAAACCAACTTTTTCATCAACTTTGATTAATAGCGTTTCTGGAACATCCGCAATATTTGAAATTGACAAATAAAGAGATAGCCTCCTGAATGTTTCCAAATTCTTTTCAACGGTTGATTCTGCTGCCATTTCAACTGGAAGACGGGGAATTCTCAGCAAGTCTGTAGCTGTCTCAAAAATATAGATGGTTTCATCTGCATAGAAAGTCGCCAGGGTTTGCAGAAAGCCCTGAACACTTTTGAAGCCACCTGTTAAGTTGAATACAACATGGTATCCGTTTCTCCGATAGCCAGGTATGATTTGCTCACACCATTGCACAAGATCAGATAAAGCCAACTGAAATGAGTTGATGTCTTCTGTTCGCAAGTCCGATTGACGTTTTACTTCAACAGACAATTGCTGCTTTTTCAGCCAACTTTCCACAAGATTTGCTGTAGTTTCACCTAGCCAGGTATCTGTACATAAAAGTAGGTGATAGTCTTGCCTGTGATTAAACGATCCCTCGCAAAGCTTGATAATTCCATTTAGCTCTGCTGACATTCGAGCAGCTGAGCTATTATCAGCTTTTTCTAAGTTACTTCCTACTATTTCAGTGCGATCTTGTAAAGTTTTTCTATCTTTTTCTGAGATCTCCTCAAGGCTTTTAGTATTAGCGTATTTTACCACTAGTTTTCTTTGTTCATCATTGGCTCCATTGGTTAGTAAACTTGTACCGCAGGGTGAAAGGACATATAGAGGCTTGGGCATGATTTTTACTGGTTTAAATCAATAATCTAATAGGTTAGTATCGAGCTAGCCTGGTGTGCTTCCTGTAGCCGAAAGCTTTTTAGAAAGTGGGACAACCCAATAATCCTCTGAGACTATTGGGTTTCCTATTACAACCCAACCCATTTTTTAATGTTTTAACTCCCCCCAATCCGCGCTACATCTCGGGCATTGGCTTCAAAGGCTGCGGTTAACGCCTCGTCTCCACTCAACCCGGAAGCCATCGCTGCTTTCAACGCTTGCAACACCCGTTTATAATCCCGGGGCATCACCTTGACGAACTGGTTCACCGACCGTTCCCAATCCGCTAGAATCCTTTGCCCTTTGGGGCTTTGGGTATATTGAACGTGTTTTTGAACCAGGGCCTGAACTGTAGCAATATCCTCCTCGTCTAAGGGTTCAATATCGGACATTTGAGTATTACAGCGGCGGGCAAAGTCCCCGGCTTCATCCAGAATATAGGCCACACCGCCACTCATTCCCGCCGCAAAATTCCGGCCTGTGGAACCGAGGATTACCACTTTTCCCCCAGTCATATATTCACAGCCGTGATCCCCCACCGCTTCCACCACCGCCTCAACTCCAGAGTTCCGCACACAGAACCGTTCCCCAGCAACTCCATTAATGTAGGCTTCCCCCCCCGTCGCCCCGTAGAAGGCCACATTGCCCACAATGATGTTCTCTTCGGGCTTAAAGGTTGAGACATCCGGAGGATAAACCATCAGCTTGCCGCCGCTCAAGCCTTTGCCGAAGTAGTCATTGGCATCCCCCTCAAGTTCCAGCGTTACCCCCGTCGGGATAAATGCCCCAAAGCTCTGACCGGCACTGCCCTGGAAATGCAGATGAACGGTATCTTCCGGCAGGCCATTCTGGTGAAGTTTGGTGATTTCATTACCCAGAATCGTCCCCACTACCCGATTGGTATTTTTAATCGGTAGAGTTGCTTTTACCGCTTCACCCCGTTCAATAGCAGGTTTGCACAGACCCAGCAAGGTTGTCATATCGAGGGATTTCTCCAGACCATGATCCTGGGGAATCTGGCAATAGCGCCCAACCTCTGGCCCGACCTCCGGTTGATAGAGAATCTTCGACAGGTCAATACCTTTGGCTTTCCAGTGATCAACGGCCTGATTTGCCTCCAGTAAATCCGTCCGACCAATCATGTCATTGAAATGGCGGAATCCCAAACTGGCCATGATTTCCCGAATATCCTGGGCAATGAACTTCATGAAGTTGACGGTGTATTCCGGATCGCCGATGAAGTTCTTCCGCAGTTCCGGGTTTTGGGTCGCGACCCTGCCGGACAGGTATTCATGTGGCAGACCCGCATCATAATGCAGCCCAGGGTAACCAAGGGCGCGGTAGAAAAGCCAAATTCTTCTGCCCCCAGCAGCGCCCCCATCACAATATCCCGGCCCGTTTTCATCTGACCGTCAGTTTCCACAACCAC
Organism: Oscillatoriales cyanobacterium RM2_1_1; assembly: GCA_012033335.1. Classification (GTDB taxonomy): domain Bacteria; phylum Cyanobacteriota; class Cyanobacteriia; order Cyanobacteriales; family Microcoleaceae; genus JBHJGO01. Next base: position 6,427 of record JAAURB010000128.1, on the reverse strand, counting down.
CCGCGATCGCAGGTTATTGAGTACCAAGGTTTGATGGGTTTCCGCCAATCCCAACTCCCAGGGCAGCCCCGCATGTTTGATTGAGGTTTGGGGAGACGCGCCTGTGCCCCCATCAAAGCCAGAAATCAAAATCACATCGGCATGGGCTTTGGCAACCCCAGCGGCAATGGTTCCCACCCCAACTTCGGAAACTAATTTAACATTAATTCGGGCGGCTCGATTGGCATTTTTCAGGTCGTGAATCAGTTCCGCTAGATCTTCAATGGAATAAATATCATGGTGAGGCGGGGGGGAAATCAAACCCACCCCAGGAGTCGAATGGCGCACCTTGGCAATCCAGGGATAAACCTTCAGCCCCGGTAGCTGACCCCCTTCCCCTGGTTTCGCCCCTTGAGCCATTTTTATTTGCAGTTCCTTCGCCTTCGACAGGTACAAACTGGTGACTCCAAACCGTCCGGAAGCGACCTGTTTGATCGCGCTATTTTTGGAATCGCCCTGGTCATTCGTCCAGGTGTAGCGCTCCGGGTCTTCCCCCCCTTCCCCGGTATTGGATTTGCCGCCGATCCGATTCATGGCGATCGCCAGGGATTCGTGGGCTTCTTTGGAAATGGAACCATAGCTCATGGCTCCAGTTTTAAACCGCTTCATGATGGATTCAATCGGTTCCACTTCTTCTAGAGGAACGGGTTCCCGGGATTTTAATTCCAGCAACCCCCGCAACGTAAAGTGATGCTTGCTCTGATCATTCACCAGGGCTGCATATTTTTTATACAGATCGTAGTTTCCGGTGCGGGTAGCCTGTTGCAGGGTATGAATGGTTTCCGGACTAAAGAGATGGCGTTCACCGTCCTTGCGCCATTGATATTCTCCCCCCGCGTCCAGGGTATGACCGTTCACCTCCCGATCCGGAAAACCATGATGGTGGCGCAGAATGGCTTCCCGGGCGATCACCGCCAGATCCACCCCCTCAATTCGAGTGGCTGTCCAGGTGAAGTACTGGTCAATCACCGCCTGGTTCAGCCCGATCGCTTCAAAAATTTGGGCTCCCCGGTAGCTCTGTAGGGTAGAAATCCCAATTTTGGAGGCAATTTTGATCACCCCTTTGGTGGCGGCTTTGATGTAGTTCTTGCAAGCTGTCTGATGATCCAGGTTGGTGAGGGAACCCTGGTAAATCATGTCATTTAGGGTTTCAAAAGCCAGGTAGGGATTAATCCCGCAGCAGCCATAGCCCAGCAATACCGCGAAGTGATGCACCTCCCGAGGTTCCCCAGATTCCAAGACAATCCCCACCCGGGTGCGAGTCCCGTGACGAATCAAATGATGATGTAAGCCAGAAACCGCCAATAGAGCCGGAACAGGAGCCTGATTTTGATCCATGTCCCGATCCGACAGAATGATAATATTCACCCCGGTCTGGATCGCCTGATCCACCTGGGCAAATACCGAGTCCAAGGTCTGCTCTATTCCCTGAACCCCCTGGGTCGGGTCGAATAGAATCGGCAGAGTGATGGACTTGAATCCCCCGTAGCTGACCTGCTTGAGCTTGGCGATCTCAGCATCACTGAGAATCGGAGTTTTCAACTCGATCAGATGGCAACTTTCCGGTTCAGGCTTTAGTAGATTCCGTTCTGAACCCAGGGTTGTGATCGCCGAGGTGATGATTTCCTCTCGAATGGAGTCAATCGGGGGGTTTGTCACCTGAGCAAATAACTGTTGAAAGTAATCATAAAGCAGTTTAGGGCGATCAGATAATACCGCCAGGGGTGTGTCCGTTCCCATGGAACCCAAAGCTTCCACGCCATTTTTGGCCATGGGAGCCAGTAACATCCGCAACTCCTCAAAGGTATAGCCAAAGGCGCTCTGACGTTGGATCAGAGACGGGGGAAGGGTCTGGCTATCCGCAAACTGAACGGTAGCCGGTTCTACAGAAGCATCCGGCAGTTGCCCCAGTTCGACATAGTGTTGGGCCAACCATTCTCCGTAGGGATATTCATGGGCAATCTGGTTTTTGATTTCTGCGTCCGCCACAATTCGGCCTTCTTCCATATTCACCAGAAACATCCGTCCGGGTTGCAAGCGTCCCTTCAGGGCGATCCGTTCGGGTTCAATCGGTAAGACTCCGGCCTCAGAGGCATGATGACCAGATCATCTTTGGTCACGTAATAGCGAGAGGGACGCAAGCCGTTGCGATCCAACACCGCCCCAATCATCGTGCCATCGGTAAACCCAATGGAGGCTGGGCCGTCCCAGGGCTCCATCAAACAGGAATGATATTTGTAAAAATCTTTCTGGGCCTGACTCATGGACTCGTGGGCTGTCCAGGGTTCCGGGATCATCATCATCACCGCATGGGGCAGGGAACGTCCTGCCAGGGTCATTAGCTCCAGGGCATTGTCGAAAATCAAGGAATCGCTACCGTCAACATTGATCACCGGGCGAATTTTATGAATGTCTTCGCCAAATAGCTCCGACTCAAACAGGGATTGCCGGGCGTGCATCCAGCTAATATTGCCCCGCATTGTGTTAATTTCGCCATTGTGGGCGATATAACGATAGGGATGCGATCGCTCCCAACTCGGAAATGTATTGGTACTGAAGCGGGAATGCACCATGGCTAGGGCACTTTCCAGGCTGGGGTCATGGAGTTCAGGATAGTATGCTCCCACCTGGACGGGCATCAGCATCCCTTTGTAAACGATGGTGCGGCAGGAGAGACTACTGGGATACCAGTAGGGATCAACCGATTGGCGAATCGCCATGTGCGATCGCTTGCGAATCACATAAAGTTTGCGCTCAAAGGCAAGGTCGTCAGTTAATTCCGGGCTGCGCTGGATAAATACCTGCTGAATAAACGGTTCGCTGGCTCTAGCCGTTTTCCCCAAAGATGAATCATCCGTTGGCACGTCCCGCCAGCCCAAGACCGTTTGACCTTCCTCGATGACTACTGTTTCAAAAGCCCGACGACTCTGGGATCGGACATTCGAGTCAGGGGAACAGTAGATCATCCCGACCCCATATTGACCGGGTTCAGGTAGGGAAAATCCGCTAGCCTGTTGCAGAAATTTGTGGGGAATCTGCATCAAAATTCCAGCCCCATCCCCCGTATTGGCTTCACAACCACAGGCCCCTCGATGATCAAGATTTAACAGAATCGTCAATGCCTGCTCAACAATATCGTGGGATTTTTTTCCCTTCATCTGCACAATAAACCCGACTCCACAAGCATCATGCTCAAACTGAGGATGATAAAGTCCCTGCTTGGCAGGCATTTCATTCTTATTCATAGTAGGACAATGATCCGAAGGTGGCAAAAATTAACTCAGTCCCTTTCAGTGAAAAGAAACTGGACTTTATTATTATCATAATTATCATAAATTTTCTAATAAGGGAAACTTAAAACCCCATAATCTTAAGGAAATAATCAGGTCTAACTCAATAAATCTCAACGTTTCTAAACATCTTCTAGAGGTCTTGGAGATAATTTCTAGAAATTATTAGAAACTGTATCAAAGCCTACAAGATCAGGCTTTCTTCAGCTAAAAGGTTGGTGAGAGAAGGAACTGACTCTGACCCACTCATTGAGCTTTAGTCCCTTGAGCTAATTTTATTGACTCAGTCCCACACCGCTTTGAGCAAATTCTTCCGCTGTTTTTTCTGACAGGTCATGGGTTGTCATTGCTTTTAAAATTTCATAGGGAAGTGTCAAATGTTCAGCTCCGGCCTGGAGGGTTGCCACCGCTTCCGGGGGAGACTTGATACTGGCGGCCAAAATTTTTGTCTCACTCCCCCCTAGAATTGCCGCCATTTCTCTCACCAGCCCCATCCCATCCCCGAGTAAACGAGTCGCCCGATTAACGTAGGCGATCGCATATTTGGCTCCAGCTTCCCGGGCAACAGCAGCTTGAGCTGGACTATAGATCGCCGTAACCGCACAGGGAACTTCTCCAGACAGGTGAGCCGTCACTTCAAATCCTAAAGCCGTCGCAGGAATTTTTAGCACCGTTTGCCCCCCCAGGATTTTAATCGCAGCTCGGGCTTCAGCCACCATAGCGTCAAACTGGTGGGCGGTGAGTTGATAGTAAATCTCCCCCGGAACAATCTCCTTGAGCTGTTTCAGAGTAGCCTCGGGGGACAATTCGCTCTTAGCCAGTAAGGTGGGATTGGTAGTGACCCCTGTAACCCAACCCCATTGGATTGCTGCCTTGACCTCAGGAATCATAGCAGAATCAACATACAACATCAGCAACTCCTATCCGATTTAACCCTGACATAACTTGACTTGATTTAACGTGACTGAATCTGATCTTGACCTGATCTCTATCTCTAACTCTCTATCTTCAACTCTCTATCTCTGGTGATCCAATTTAATCTTGATCGCATCTCACATCCCTTCAAATGGGCCTAAAAAGGTCGGCTTGGGATGAAGGAGGTGAACCTCTAAAACTGCCTTTACTGTTGCCAGGAGTTCCCGTTGAGCATAGAACCGCATAGAGTCATCCCGAAATCTGCCCCAGTCCTGGGTTCCATATCCCACAGCATCCACCCCCAAACGATTGCAGGTATAAACCGCCCGGGGCAAATGATATTGCTGAGTCACCAGCACAGCCTGATCGATACCAAAAATCTCCTTGGCCCGATAACAACTTTCATAGGTGCTAAACCCGGCATAGTCCAGCTTGATGGCTGTAGCCGGAACCCCGTGCTGTTCGGCGTAGCGCTGCATGGCAACGACCTCATTATATTCTGGGGTGGCGTTGTCCCCAGTCATCAAGATTTTCTGAACCTGCCCTGACCGATAGAGGTCTATTGCTCCCTGCACCCGATCAGCCAGCATTGGGGTTGGGGTTCCATCGGCCCAAACTCCTGCCCCAAAGACAATGGCCACGGGTTTAGCCGGAACCTGACTCAAAACCGTATAGCAGCGACCACGAGTCAACACTTTGATAGAGTAACTCAGGATCACAGGGGTAACGGCACTCCCGACTAAAATACACAGCAGGATAACACGCCAGTTGAGCACCAGCCATTTAGGCAACATAGGGTTAAACAAAGACTAGCAATGACAAATTGTAGCTTAAGACCTCTTGCCCGCGACATCCTCAGAGTCCAGATGCTGAGCTGGAGCACAAATTTCATATCTCTAGCAATTACAGTATAGAGATTTTTCAACTCATACTTAGTTAGCTTCAGTACTATTCCACAACTCTCCCCCAAGTGGGTGGCAAAAATGGGTAGCAAAAGTGGGTGGTAAAAGTGGCAAACCACCAATGCTTAACCGGTTGAAACCAAGCCACTTTTTTTCCCTGGGAATTAATCCCGGGGTCAATCCCTGTAGTTTCAGACTTTAGATTGACCTGGGTTAATTCAGAAGGGTGTTATATTAAGATTTGTTATACAAGATGAAGAATCGTTTGATGTCACTTCAACCAAAGTCAATCATGAAATATCCAATCAAAAGTTTGTTAGTCCTCCTGGCGGCCCTGGGCAGTGTAGCTGTTTTAGCGGCTTGTACCCAGCCCACGGCTGAGAATCAAACAGATAATACAACGGAGCAAACGGCTGAAGTTCCAGTTACCGAAGCCCCTGCCACCGGAGAGGTAGCCACTCAGGAAACCCAGACGACTACATCCCCCGTCACCGATGAACAAGCTCAAACCATCGTGGAAATTGCCAGCAACGATAGCACTTTCAGCACGTTGGTAACTGCGTTAAAAGCAGCAGATCTGGTTGAAGTGCTTTCCCAACCAGGGCCATATACTGTTTTTGCCCCCACTGACGAAGCGTTTGCCGCTCTTCCTGATGGTACAGTCGAGAAGTTACTCGAGCCTGAAAATAAAGACCAGTTGGTGAAGCTCTTGCAATACCATGTGGTTCCGACCAAAGTTATGGCAGCGGATATTCAGCCGGGAGCCGTTGAGACGGTTGAAGGAATGCCTTTAGAAATTCAGGTTGATGAAGGCACAAAAGCAGTTACAGTGAATGGTGCTGGTGTGGTTAAGACTGACATCACGGCTAGTAATGGAGTCATTCATGTAATCGATTCTGTACTGATACCCTCTGAGTAACAGTAATCTCCAACCCAAGAGCTTAGCTGATCATTCAGGATGGGTTTGCAATCGGATAATCCATCCTGAGACAGGAACTTCCTCATTTAGGAAACTGTTGGCTATGGGAATCTAGCCATAAGCCCTCAGCGATTGTCAAGGTGGAGGATTTTTGGCGTTGCATAATAGTGCCATGAATTGAGGCTCAATCTGATGCAATGTCCTGACTGTGGTTCCAGCCATATCGGTAAAAACGGCAAGATGAGGGGTAAACAAAATCACATTTGTGTGGCGTGTCGTCGTCAGTTTATTGATGTCTATACAGCCCCTCGAGGATACTCCGATGAGATCAAAGCACAATGCTTAAAAATGTATGTGAATGG
>JAAURB010000026.1 GCA_012033335.1 Oscillatoriales cyanobacterium RM2_1_1 | reverse complement strand
TGAGCAGGTACAGATTCCCGAAGGTATCCATCTACTATTTTTACCCCCCAAGTCTCCTGAGTTACAGCCTGCAGAAAGATTATGGCCTCTGACGAACGAAGCTGTCGCCAACCGAAGCTTTGGCAGCTTGGATGAACTTGAAGAAATCACCGCTCATCGATGCCGAGTATTGCTCAAGCGCACCGAGTTGATTCAAGGATTGACAAATTTTTATTGGTGGGCAGAGGCTGTTGGGTAATTATGGGCAATTAAACGGATTCGATATTATTCACGGATGAATTTAGAACTCCCGTAAGTGGAACCACCGCCGCTCAAGGTTTATTGATGGCTTTGGAAACGGGTGGAGGAATTTTTCATCTAGGGGGAAAACAGCGAGTTTCTCGCTACGAATTTGGTCAATTAATTGATGGCTGGAGTTTTTCAATTGCCGGGCGATCGTATTCAGCCCTGTCTACAGCAAGATATCACAATGCCGGCTCCACGTCCGGCGGATGTTTCTCTGGACAGCTCTCAGGCTTTTTCCCTGGGCTATCAACCGTTATCTTTACAGGAAGAGCTAGAGCAACTCAAGGGTAGAATTTAATTTATCTAAAGTCAAATTGACGAATATCTAATTTTAACTCCCCTTTTAGCTGTAAAAATTGCTGTTGACTGGGATCGTAAATCCAGGCTTTAATAATATTTTCACCGATCCCTAAATTGCTGGGTGAAAATGTTACTGACCAGCGGGATTGATGGTAAAGCTTGGAATTGAAAAATGTAGCAATATCTAAACTCTCTTGCCCAATATCAGCCTCAGCGAAAAACGTTTTAGAGTTACCAGATGAGAAAAAAACTAGTTGGGGTTGCTGCATTTTCTTGGGAAAAATTGCCCATCCCGATAGCTGGATTGAGTCTTGAGATTGCCAGGAAAAAACTTGGGATAAATCGGCTGGAAAATCAATATAGCCGTAGATTTGAGTTGGGTTGGAGACGAAAGTAATATTCTCAGCAAAATACCTTAAACCAGCATTTTGTAGAGAATTTACCCCATCTTGAATCCACCAGGTTGACTTACTCAGGCGGAGCAAGCAGCGGTCTGGTGATTGATTAAAAAAGATGGAATTTTCCAGGTAATCAAACACTTCTAAACAGGTCTGGCTTCGGTGTAAAGTTGATAAATCATCCTGGGCAGCGGCGATCGCCCCTCCAGTTCGCAGCCCAATCAAGCAAACTAAAATTCCACTAAAAAAGCCATAAACCAGTCTTGAATTTTGAAACGCTCCTGGTTTTGAAGTGAATTGTTTCTGCTCTATCCAGACTCGCCAGAGTTGCAAAATAGCAATAAATAGCAAGAGGGTGTGAGTCGTATATCTCATCGCATAAAGGGGATAATCTCCGCCTAAATCAGTCCGTCCCAAAGTGGTTAAGCCATTGGTTAAGACGGAAAATAATCCAATTGAAACCCAGGGCATCCCTTGCTCAAAACTCTGATGTCTAATCGATGAAGCTGGTACTTGTCTAACCCAACAAACATCAGCCATTAAAGCCAAAAAATTAAGTATAATAATCAATCCTAAAATCCAGCCCCAATCTGGAGAATCCGTCAAGGGTGCTGCCCAAAGATTGAGGAAAAATTGAGCTGCAGTTGAGAGATAAGCCAGCCTAGATAAATTACTTTCGGGTTTGGATTCCTGAATATAGCCGGTGATATAAAGACCACAACAAACTAAAAATAATAACAACCAGATCGTCAGGGGCTTCCAGAGCTGAATCAGATTTCTAGGGAATGCTTTTGGTAAATTCCTATGACTTAAAACAATTACACAAGGAATAGTTGCCAACCAAGAAAGTAATCCTTGAGCGGAGGAAAAACTGGCAATAAAGCAGCAAATTCCGGCGTTTATAAGTTTGTATGTACATCTATATTTACAGCGATTTTCAATTCCGGGAGGTACGGATTTTGCAGTGGGTGACACATCGCGCCACCCACTCCCGTACTTCAGTAGAGTGAGAAACGTTGTATAGTTATGGCTAGATTGAGGTTTTAAGCCTGGACTACTAATCAGGATCAAACAGGCTAGAACGACCCAAAGATTAATCCAGAATATGGCAAGTTGAAAGCCCCATAGCCAACTTTGGTAGAGGGAAAAAATTAGAACACAGGTGAGTCCATTGGTGAGATGAAATAACCAATCTGATGGTTTGATTGAGGTGTTAACAGCCAGCCGATATAGGACTAGAAATGTCAAGCTGACCAACCCCAAACTGACAATCATCTCCACTTTGATGTTCCAGCTTGACAGAAATCCCAGACTAATCAAAATAAACCGGGGAAAGACAATCCGATGGGTATTATGCAGTTCAACCAGGTCGCTAAACTTTAATGTTCTAGCGGTAACTTTTTCAAATAGTTCTGGCAATACCCATTGATCTGCTACCGGAACATCTATCCCAAAATAGGCAATGAACCAGATGACAGCAATGATCGGAATACTGTAGAGGAGAAATAGCAAAACTTCCTGGGTAAGCTCGAGCCCAAACCTAATAGTCCGTTCCGGTCGCTTTGCTTCTCCCGCCATTGGGCTTTACCGCACGTTAGTCACGCTATTAAACTGACCCGTAAACCGACTGAACAACATCTCCAGGACAGACCGCTTGCCAATATTAATCTTGGAGTTGATAGCCATACCGGATTGTAGGGGAATTTTGACTCCCTTTTCTTTGTCTAGTTCAAAGTATTCCCGATCTAGCTTGATTTTTCCCTTAAAAGAATAGTAAGGTCGTAATTCATCTGGAGGAATTGCATCCTGACTGATCCATTTCAGCTCTCCTGGAACCGTGCCAAATTCCCCAGACGGAAAGGCATCAATATTGACTTCGACCTGGGTGCATTCCGCGTCCTGGATCCCAATCTCTTGACGAGCTGCCTGGGATTCCGGGCAGAGACAATCCTTTTCTAAGGTACATTCAATCACTTCTCCCGCCACTTCCTTATCATTGTAAGGAAACAGTTTTTCCCGCTTTACTCGCAGGGCATTCAGGGCCAAGGCCACATCCGTATTTTGAATGTAAACAACCCCTTCGAGTCCTTCATCGTCATCGAGGATTTCGAGCAATTTCTCGGTTTGCTGAGCTTCATAGTAGGCTTCCTCACACAGTTTGGGTTTCGGATCCCCCGGTTTGATCACTTCATTACTGATATATTGACAAATTTCATCCTCGCTCATACTCAGCTCAGAATTCCCTTTTTTAGAAGGGGCAAGTTCATAAACGATACCGGCTGAAGGGGCTTTTAAGACCTGGCTATCTCGTTCCTGAGCAACCTTTTCCAGTTGACCATTGATCTCAGTCAAACGCTTTTGATTTTCTAGCTTTGAACGACTCAGTTGTGAGTCAATACTAGCCAGTTGCTTGTTATTTTCTTCGATTCGGGTGTAGAGTTCCCTAGCCCAGGCATCTTTGGTATTTTGCAGTTGTTCCTGGGCCTGGTTGATGGCAACATCAATCCGCTGTTGCTCACCAATCTGCCGGTCGATTTCAGCCTGAGCCGCCAGAATTTCTCCTTTGCGGGTATTGATCTCGCCGCGACGGACATTGATTTCTCCCTGGCGCTGGTTGATTTCTCCCTGGCGGGTAGCAATTTGGTCTTTCTGCCGCTCAACTTCAAGCTCTCCTCGCAGGACTTCCTGTTGCTGGCGATCTCGCTGTAGCTCTGCGATCGCCCCTTCTTTGACAAAGGGATCAATTCGATCCAGGATTTGCTGGTTGGACTGGCGAACCTGGTCAGATTTGGTCAACTGTCCTCGGGCTAGTTCTAGTTGCTCACGGGAGGAGTTGAGCTGTTCTTGGGCGTAAGCCAGTTGCTTTTCCCCAAACTCTAGCTGATTTTGGGCCACCTGAAGTTGCTGTTTGGCGGCGGCTTCAGCATCCTCAGTCTGTTGCTGTTGCTTTTGTAGTTCCTGTACCTGCAATTGTGCAGAATTCACCCGAGAAAAATATTCTGCCCGATAATTGGCCACCAGACCGCTGAGACTGGCATTATAATCTCCGCTACTGCCCTGACCCAAGTACAGCTCATTGATCAGGGATTGCAACGCCTGGGTTTCATTCTGGCGAGACTCTCGCTCCTTGGCCAGGTCACTCAAATCTCCTGGGGCTTGACCCTGGGCTTGCCCACTAACCACATCCCCGTAGAATTGATTTTCCTGCTCCAGGGTACTTTTCTGCTCTTCGAGGGATCGCAGATCCGCACTGGGGTTCGTTGGACTGAAGGTGAGGAGGGGTTGATTTTTGACAACGCGATCGCCATTCTCAACGTGCAATCGCACCACAGCCCCTGTGGTTGGGGCTTGGATTTCCCGGGCTCCGTTGGAGAACTCCAACTCCCCACTGGCTGGAACCGTTTGTTCAATCCGGGCAAAATAGGCCCAGGTGACGGCTGACGTTGATATCAACATAATCATCCAGAGAAACAGGTGCGACCAAGCCGCAGGTTTCTCCAGAATTACCGGCTGATCCGAGAGGGAAACTTTTGTAGTTGTCATAACTGGTGGGCGTTAACAGATTGAGGTTATGGGTTTACAAAGGGGATTTGCCACAGGGGGTTAGTCGCTATCGGGCTACAGCAATCGAGAAAAAATTTTAGGGAATTAATGGAGGGTGGCAGGGAACCCATGGGCAGGAAAATCGTTACAGGCAGAAGCAAATCCAAGAATCTAGAGAAATTGCAACGTTTAAATCAGCGATCACTGCTGTGATTCCTGTTGCTGATATAGACAGTAATACCGGCCTCGAAGTGCCATCAGTTCATCGTGGGTTCCCAACTCAACTACCGATCCTTGATCCATCATAACGATGTAATCTGCATTTCTGACCGTGCTGAGGCGGTGGGTGATAAAAAATACCGTTCGACCTTCAAAAGCCACATCCAGGTTCTCAGAGACAATCCGCTCGGACTGATAGTCCAGAGCACTGGTGGCTTCATCTAGAATTAATAATCGCGGATTTTGCAGGACGGTGCGGGCGATCGCAATCCGCTGCCGCTGTCCCCCTGAAAGGGAGCCGCCCCGCTCCCCAACGACAGTGTTATAGCCATTGGGTAGGCTCATGATAAAGTCATGAGCTGCCGAAATTTTGGCGGCTCGAATGATCTCATCGCTGCCGGCATCAGGATTATTCAAAGCAATGTTGTCCTGTACCGTGCCATTGAATAGTAGGGTATCCTGGAGCACCACCCCAATCTGACGGCGGAGGGAGTAAAGTTCCACTTTATTGATATCGTAGTCATCAATTTTAACTCGACCGGACAGAGGATTATACAACCGTTGTAACAGCTTCATCAGGGTGCTTTTTCCAGAACCACTGAGTCCGACAATCCCGACAAAGGAACCCATAGGAAAGTCCAGGGTCACATTGGCCACCTGAAGTGGCCCACTCTGACCAAAACGGAAAGATACCTCTTCAAAACTCACCGCCCCTTGAATTTCCGGCATCGGGATATTGTTTCGATCTTCGTCGTCGGCTTCAGGCTCGGCATCAAGCACATCTCGCAACCGCTCAACAGACATTCCCACTTCCTGGAAACTCTGCCAGACACTGACAAAGCGCAGTAAAGAGCCCGTGACATTCCCGGCAATAATCCGAAACGCAATCAATCCCCCAATGGTCAATTTGTTGTCGATGACCAGATAGGCCCCTACCCAGAGGAGGGCCAGACCTGACAGTTTATTCAGGAAGTTACTGATGGAGCTTGCAACGGTCTGGGTCAAGATGGTGTCAAAACTGGCAGTCATGAACCGGGCATAGCGTCCCTGCCATTCCCAACGGGATTTTAGCTCAATATTCTGGGCTTTGACGGTTTGAATCCCGTTTAGCACCTCCACCAGATAGGACTGGGAATCAGCATAACGTTCTGCCTTCTTTCGAAGTAGTCGGCGAACAATGGGAGAGTTGACAATGATAATCACGGCAAACAGCGGCAGGGGAGCCAGAGCCACCAGGGTCATGGGCAAGCTCAAGTAAAACATCACCGCCACATAAACCACCGAGAACACCGCATCTAAGACCACTGTCAGGGCAGTTCCCGTTAAGAAGCTACGAATTGTCGCCAGTTCCCCAATCCGACCCACCAGATCCCCAACCCGGCGATTGTCAAAATAGTTTAAGGGTAGTCTCAAGAGGTGATCGATGACCTCCGAGCTCAAACGCACATCCAGGCGGTTTGTCGTGTCTACAAACAGGTAGGTTCTCAAAGCTCCTAGCAGGGCTTCAAACAGCGCCACCCCCAACATCAGGATCCCTAAAACATTCAGGGCATCAATATTACGTTGGCCCAGCACCTTGTCAATGATGATCATGGTCATCAATGGGTTGACCAGACCAAACAACTGGACAAAGAAAGACGACAGCAACACCTCGATAAAGGTGGTGCGATGCTCCTTCAGGGCTGGCAAAAACCACCAGAAGCTAAAGTGTTCCCGCTGTTCAGATTGTTGGGCCCGGAGCATTAATACCTGACCCGATTCTCCCCAGAGTTCAGCAAACTGAGAGGGGCGCATCCGTTTCAGGCCCCGTTCTGGAGTCGCCAAAACGACTTCTCGCTCAGTAATTTGATACAGAATCCCAAAACTGTCCTCCATCTGCACCATGGCTGGGGCTTTGAGGCGACCAATGGCTTTGGCTGGAACCTGCACCAACTGAGCCGTAATCCCCATCATCTGAGCAACAGCTCCGCAGGTTTGCAGGGTAATGGAACCTGAACTGGTCAGTTGATTTTCTAAAACCCGTCGTACCAGATCTTTGCGGAAGTTGACCTGAAAGTACTTGCCTAGCATGTTGAAGCAGGCCAAGGGCGCGCCCACCTGGCCCGAACCCCGAACTACCGGAAACCGTTGTCCAGGTTGCTGTTCCTGTTCAATTTCTGGATCTGGAGGGGGAGGAGCAATGGGAATTCCCTCCAGGGAGGGCAACGAAGTGACTGGGCTCTCATTGAGTACGCCATTGGATGAACCATTGTAGAATGGCTCAATCACTTCAATATCCGATACTTCAACTTCTGATAGTCCACTGAAGGCAGCTCGAACCCCCACCAGCCGAACCCCTGAGGTTCCAGAGATCTTGAGAGACCCTTGCAGGTTCTCAGGGGTCAATCGACTTCCCGCAGAACACTCCCCTACGGTTCCACTGCTGACAAACCACACCCGATCTGAATCGAGCATGGAAGCCAGATCCCGACCTTGACGAGACCCGTTCAGCAAATTAACCACGACCGCATCTGGCCATACATCCAGGGTCAGTGCTTTTAGATCCCTGACGGTACTGGCATAGCGCTGGGTTTCCCGGCTGAGTAGATCAAAAACTTCCCCTAGGGCAGCATGATCTTGAAATGCCTCCCCAAATTCAGGTTCCCGCTCCACCAAATCCAGAAATTCACTAGCTCCCAGGGTAATACAAATAGTATCGGTTGAGGCCAACACTGTTTCGCAGGGAATCCCTCGAACTAACCCGGCCCAACCCATCACCTCTCGGGATCCAGCAAGCTGTAAGCTCAGAGGACGTTGAGTTGTGGTGTCGTAGGACAGTAGCCGGGTCTGCCCCTGATAGATAATCGCCACATAGGTGGGGAGCTTTTCCCGGTCAAAAATCTGCTGTCCCGTGCGATAGGCCAGAAGTTGACATTTTGGCACCACTCGCTCTAAGGCTGAGACAGACAGGCGATCAAATGGGGCTGTCTCCGCCAGGAAACTCTGAATCTGAATACTAGAAACTGTGGATGATGTCATGACACAGAAGCCACTGAGGTTTGTAAGGGAGCAAGGGGACTGATGGCGGTAAACTGATCCCGCACCCAGGTTTCAAATAACTCATCGATTAATCGACGGCGCATGGATTCATCGAGCTGGGCTGGAATGAACTTTTCTAAACGAATCACCACCATCCATTCCGATAAAGGGCGAGGAGTCCAAAGTTGACCCGGTTGACTGACCGACAGCAACTTACTGATGGCGGGATGGGGTTGAGACAATGACACAGGGCCCAACAGCCCTCCAGATCGAGATTCTGGGCCTTCCGAATATTCGCGGGCTGCATCGGCAAAGGCGGTCTCTCCCTCCGCAATCCGGAAATAGAGTTCGTGGGCTAAGCCTGGGTTTTTAGTTCGGATCAGAGAATAGACCACCTGATCTAAACTGCTCTTGCGACTGACGAAGTAGTTCTCAACTTTGTTGCTCCAGGTCTCCTGCTTGAACTTTTCTAGCTTCAGGGGACGGATTGCAATTTCATCTAGCTCTTCGGGGCTGATGCCATGGTAGTTCAGCCAGGCTTGCTTGGCTTCAGGGGAGGTAAGCTGATTTTGATTTGTAAATTTTTCTATGGCGGCAATCTGCTCTTCCTGACTACAATCAATCGCAGCGATCGCCTGATCGATCAAAACTTCCCGCATAAATTGGGGCATCAGTTGATATCGCTTCAGCAGTGGCGGGATCTCTTCAGCTAGAATTGCTGTTTCTCCGACCTTCAATACTCCTGTCATCCTTTTCTCCAAAGAGCTATACAACCCCTGTTTGTTCAATACAACCCTCTACCGATGATAGCAGACAGTTTGATCCTACGTCCGTTATATCGGCTGGGTTAGGTCACTCGGTTTTGAAGGCAACCCTCTAGATTACAGGATTCCAGATTGGGCTGTTATTCGGGATTTTGTTTAATGTTCCGCAGTCAATCTTCTAAAACCGATACCCTAAACCGACCCGTTACAAAATGTGTTGAAACCTATAGTTCTCACAACAGTTCTCACAACCCCACTTATTCACTTCCCCTAATGAAGTAAATTGCAGCAAATACTGAGCTTGCTTTATTCTTCTACCCATAATCTTCTACCCATAGTCTTTTACTTAGTCTGATCGACTTAATCCGGGATTAATCCAAGAATTCGACTACAGAGATTTTCAATCCCGTGAGGTGTGGATTTTGGCAGTTGGATTCTGATTTTAATTCTTTCTTAACATACTTTTAAGCTAATACTTACCTGTTCTTGAACTTGCAATGCTTCACTTGAGAGGAAAAACGTGAACATACTTCTCAGGTCTCAATCAAGGTTCGGGCCAGAAGGTTATATTCATCGAGGCATTGATTGACCTTAGCAGATTGTCACTAACGGTTATTTATTTCTCGGATTGATTGGCTCGGGTTTACCCAGAGATTTATCCGGATGCTAACCTCAAAACTTTTTTATACAAAATTTTATACAAATTTATGCCGAACTTTGTGGGAAATCTTACGCAAAAATATTCCTATCGCCAATATTTCTATCACCAAATTGTTGGGGGGCTATTTGGGATTGCTCTCTTGCTCGAGTTGCCAGGATTGCCTGTTCAAGCCCAGTCAGATCTATCTCCTGGATTTCCTAAAGACCGTCCCGAAGCTCTCTCTGAAAGCTCCTCTAAAAATTCTCCTAAAGCTTCCCCTGAAGATTATCCTCAGCTTTGTCAAAATCCAGACCAAAATTCAAGTCAAAGTTCAAGTCAAAGTTCAGACCAGCCAGATTTGACGGCTCTGGTTCATCCTGATACTGGTGAGAGGGCTTCTCACTGGTTACTAAGTACTTCCAACTGGATTGCCAATCCTGAAATTGCCGCCGCTCAATTCATCCAAGAACTGGGAACTCAGATCGTGATTCAGGCCAATATTAGCCCTTGGCCAACGATTCATCAACAAGCCAGGGGGGCCAGGGTTCCGGTGATCATGTATCACGATATTTTGCCTGACAAAGAAGTATTTTTTGATGTCACCGTTGAGGAATTTAAACAACAACTGGAGTCTATTCGTCAGGCCGGGGCCACACCCATTAGCCTGGATGAACTGATGACCCACTTAGAAACCGGAAAATCTCTACCGCCAAAGCCAATCCTGCTGACTTTTGATGATGGCTATGCCGGTCACTATAAAATTGTCTATCCACTGCTACAGGACTATAACTATCCGGCAGTTTTTTCCATTTTTACGGACAAAGTTGAGGGAAAAATTGTCGGGCGATCGCGCTTAACCTGGGCCCAATTGCGCGAAATGGCTGCCGATCCCCTGGTGACGATTGCCGCCCATAGTATTACCCATCCCCCCGATTTAACCGACCTGCCCGATGTCCAACTTGAACAGGAAATTCTCCAATCCAAAAAAATCCTGGAGGAGAAGCTGGGAATTCCAATTCGTTACTTTACCTATCCAGAGGGCAAATACGACGAACGGGTAACAGCCTGGGTCAAGGCCGCCGGATATCGAGGAGCCCTCACTATGGACGATAGTGAAAATCGGTTCAGCAACCAGTCGAAGAGTCTTCTGGCGATTGATCGATTTGGTCAGTCAGGATTGAGTCAAGCCCTGGAACAAGCCTGGGGAGGGTTGCAACTCTCTGCCTGGCAAGCGGCCTTTGACTTTGATGCCCCCGTGGTCAAAAGCGAGATTACCCTGGAAAAATTCCCCTGATTTTGATTTCTGGGGGAAAACCAGTGACGATTCATGCCGATAGCCGCTATCAAGTTCAGGAAATTCTCACTCAAACCGAAACCGCTGAAGATACTGAATTCGCTGCCGGGGTTGATGGGGGGTTCTTCTCGATGGACAGCCTCGACTCAAATCAGATGATTGGCCCGGTTCTGAGCAGTAGTACCGGGCGATTTATTCCGGGAAATGCCAGTGAAAATCGCAAATTGCGCGATCGCCCCTTGGCGCTAATTGGCAATGACACTTTACGGTTTATCCCCTTCGACCCCAATCGCCACAATACCCTGGTTGGAGTTGAAGCAGAAATGCCCAATCTGACGGATGCTTTTGTTGGGGCCGGATTTCTGGTGAGACATGGCCAACCTCAACCCCTGGAGAGCTTTGGGGATTTATTTGATGTGAATGAACCTCGCCATCGGGCGTTTTGGGGGGTTCATGGCAGCGGCCAACCGATCATTGGGGTGTCGGCGGAACCGGTTGGTTCAGTCATGCTGGGTCAACTCTTAGTCCAGGCCGGTTTTCGGGAGGCGGTGATGTTAGACTCTGGGGCAAGTACCTCCCTAGCTCAGGGGGGAGAATCCCTGGTGGGCTATACTCCCCGGCCTGTTCCCCATGTCGTGGCCCTGGTGTCTCATAAAAAAATGGCTTCCCGCTCCGATTGCACAATTGCCAGGCTTTCCTCCAATCAATCCCGGTAATCAGTGATAACATCTACTCTTGTTACACCTGATTTTTAAATAAAGGGATATCTTACCCATGATTCATGCTAACTCCCCCCGAAGAACCAATGTTCGGTTGCTGAGTCTGCTAACAGGGGTCGCATTAACCGGATTGACTGCGATCGCCCAAGCCGGAGGCCCACCCCCTGGAGGCAAGCCTGCAATGTCAGAACCCAATGACAAAGCAGAGGATGCCCAAGCACCCAAAGCCCAATCAACCTCTACCCCCACCGATGAAACATCCGCACCCGCTGAAGTCCCTCAGTTTCCTTTCCCCAGCGCTCGGGTGGCGGCAGTTGATGGCGCAGTCACCCTGAAGCTAATCAATAAAACCAATGCGGTGATCAACTATCAGGTTGTCGCAGGAACGCAGCAACGCGATTTGGCAGGACAGTCCGAGGTAGAGCTTCAGGGCTTGCCAATGCCAATGACCCTGACTTACCAACGGGAAGACAGTGGATTATTGCGAGTGGTTCCCAGGTCAACTGAGCCAGGAGTTCTAGAAGTGCAGTTTGAGGCCACTACTGATTTTGATGTGGACACTAAAGCCTTAGAAATCAATGAAAATGGCTCGGTTTTCTTGAACTAAGAACCTTGACCCTGCTATGACTCAAGTCTACGGCTCCAGTTCTCTAGTTTAATGATCAGCTTTCACTGATCAGCTCAGTTGGATTGACCTTGAATCCCATGGCCTGAGATTGAGAATTTTTACTATTTGTTTCGACTCCTCACACTTTCTCCTATGCTTGATATCCTGAGTTGTGAATTAGAGATATTCATGCAAAAGTATTAATGCTAAAAATTGACAGAGAGATATAAAATTCTTCACAGAAGTATCCACAGAAGCATTCCTGATATCAGGTGGTTTGAGGTTGGTGTTTGGGCTGATGATCACTTTTCAAGTTCATCAGATTTTGATAAATCCCCGCTTCCTGCTGAAGTTGCTTGGGAGTTCCCTGCTCGACAACCTTGCCCTGACTCAGAACAAAAATTTCATCACAGTCTTTTAAGCTATTCAGACCGTGAGTGATCAAAATACAGGTACATTCTCGACGGCGAATATTGTCAAGAATTGTCTCTTGAGTGTAGCCATCGAGGGCATTCATCGCTTCATCCATAATCAAAATTGTTGGATTGTTCACCAGGGCCCTAGCAATTTCTAGCTGTTGCCGCTGACTTCCACTAAAATTGACTCCTCCTTCCATCACATAACCATCATAGGCCCCAGGAATTCCCAAAATAGCCTGATGAATTCCGGCATCCTGGCAAGCCTGGACGAGCTGAGCATCTTGAATCGTCGGATCCCACAGGGTCAGATTCTCCCGAACGCTCCCCTCAAATAAAGTTGGACGCTGCTCTGCCAGAACCAGGGAAGTTGCCAGAATATGACGATCAATCTCAGCCCTGGGTTGCTGATCAAACAGAATTTCTCCACTCCAGGGCTGATATAGACCACAGATTAATTTTGCCAGGGTTGATTTTCCAGAACCATTAGGGCCGATCACTCCAATTAACTGTCCAGGTTGGACTGAGAACGTCACCTGTTGAATCAAAGGCGCAGCCACCTGGGTATAACCAAAGGTGACCCCTTGCAATTCGATAAATCCCCGCAGTCGCTTTTCCTGTAAAAAGTTCACCGGATAGTAATCTGGACTCCAGTCTCCAAAACCAGAAAAAATTGGAGAGGATACGGGTACTGATCGGGCCCCTGAATTGGATAGTTCGTCTGCACCATTTTGAACAGTTAGGGGGAGATCAGGAACTTTGTGAGTTCTAGAATTCCGATCTGGGGCAGGCTGATTTTCATCCAAGTTTTGATCCAGGGGATAGCTGAAAACCTCATCCAGTTGGACTAGATGAGCAATACAGTCCTGTAGCACTTTGAGAGACCGAATCAGGCTGCTGGCCGGGCGCTGAATACTCTGAACCAAACTCTGGAACGCCACCAGCATTCCCAGGGTCAAGGAACCTTCCATCACCCTCAACCCACCAATTCCCAAGATCAAGGCGACTGTCAAGGTTTGCAGGAGGAGAGCCAGAATATTGAGAATCTGATTGGGCACTTCTAAGTCCTGCTCGGCATTCACTACCTTTGTCCAGTGCCCTGCCCAGTGGGAGAAAAACTCAGACTCCATGCCAGAGGCTTTCAAGGTTTCTAGATTTTGCAATCCCGAAATTCCCACTGCCGCCACCTGACTTTTAGCTTGGGCAAATCTGATGGTTGTGTTCTTGCTCTGGTGCAAGGCCCAGTTCAAAGTTAACAGGTTCACAATTACACTGCTGACGGCAACCAGGGTGAGAAGTGGATCAAAGGTTACCATCACCAGAATATAAATGACTACAGCCGTAACCTCAATCATGGCAAGACTGACAGAGCCGGATAAAGTCTGGGCAACCGCTGCATTTAGACGAAGGCGATCGCTGATTTCTCCAGTAAACCGTTGACTATAAAATCCTACAGGAAGGGCCAATAGTTGCTTGACAAATGCGCTGGCCATTTCCAGGGTTAGCTTGACTCGCAACCGCCGCAGCATTCGCAATTGCAAGAGCAACAACATCCCCTGCAACCCGGCAACTAGGATCAAACCCAGGATCAGGGGCCGCAGCCAATGGGTCTCAGCCTTGACCAAGCCCCAATCTACCAAAAGTTGAATCAGAATCGGCAGGGCAACGCCGGGTATTGCCAGTAACAAACCCACCAACAGGCAATAGAACACTCCCCCAAACGAGCCCCGCAGCCAAGACAATATAGCAGTCTTGGGACTGAAGATTGCACCTCCAACCTTAAATTCGGGTTCGGGTCTAATGTTGAGTACAACTCCGGTAAATCCTTGAGCAAACTCAGCCCCGGATACCCAACGAGGCCCTGTTGCGGGGTCGTTGAGAAAAACCTTATTTTTGCTAAACCCTTCAACAACTAAAAAATGATTGAAATTCCAAAAAACAATAAAAGGGGGTGCTTGCTGGCGCAGGGAATTAATTTCCATTCGATATCCATCAGCCCGCATTCCATAATGCCTGGCCGAAAGAATCATATTTGAGGCCTGACTGCCATTATGGGTAATCCCACAAATCTGGCGCAGCTCAACTAGGGGCACAACCTTACCGTAATAAGCAAGGATAATGGCTAGGGCGGCTGCACCGCATTCAACGGCCTCTATTTGCAGGATCGTTGGAGTTCTGACACGCATGAACCACCTTCAGTCAGCAGAATCAGGAAAAAGACCCAGAAGGCCGCAAAGCCTCTGAACAGACTGTCTAAATTAATTATGCAATCGCTCGCACTCAGTAACTCGCACTCTATCCCTATCATCGAATCCCTCCAATCCAATCCCCATGAGCTGCATCCTGGACGCACCCTATAATTACTGCATTTGCGATTATTGCACTATTTGCGATTATTGCACTTGCATGTAGGCAGCATCGGAAATTGTTGGAATCTCAGCATATTGCCCTCTCAAGGACTGAACCACAGAGTAGGCCACCGCTGCTAGAGTTCCCAGGAAAACCATATTATAGAGCGTTTCTTGAACAAATCCACTAGGAATCACCACAAAAATTCCTAAAAGCAAACTACAGAGGAACAGAATGATATTCAGTAAGATCGACTGCATGGCATTAAAACGAACGAAATGAGAGATATTGGTATTCCGTACCACCAATAGATAGAGCACCAAAAAAACCACCAGTGGCCCTAGTCCAAATGGAATCAGATTAAATATAAAGTTGACTGGAGCTAAAGGAACGATTAGCCAATTCAGGATAGGAAACTGTACCAGGAGAAATCGACCGAACTCCAGACCATAATATAAAGGGAGAAGATAGGGCAAACAAGCAAATATTTTGTCCGCCCAAGTTGTAGAACCACGCCACGCCATAGCTACTTTCCTTGTATTAAATTATTACTCATCAATTAATCTATATTCTCAGGATAACGCACAGTCTTTTTTTGTTTTTTTATTTTAATTTTTTTATTTTCGGTTTTTTAATTGGCGCTTCAAGATTTGCACTTTAATTTGTTTCCTTTTGATTTGCTGTTTTAGAGATTCTCCAAGATCTCTTGCGCTGCTGAAGTGCGGGATTGAAAATCGCTGTAGATGTACCGTCAGAGTTGATTGGTACACTCTAACCTATACTCCCAAGGGACTCACTTAATATCGGCAATGCGAAACCCCATCTGGCACTGATACTGATCGGGTTGATCGTGAATGGGCTTCTCAACCAACTGACCACAGGTAAGCTGTCCTCCTTTCCAGCGAGGTTGACCCTTTTGATTGGCTAATAGACACCCTTGACAAACTTGTTCTGGCTCGATCAATTGATTTTCCATTAAGATCACAAGCATTTCTCTTCCTCCTAGGGCTTCCTGACCTTTAGATTCCGTCCTTTAACTGTATTTTAACCTGGGTCTCTGGCGGTTTGTACTGGTAGACTCATAGCTTAACCTGTTTGTCAAGAACTGATCGGGGGTGGATCGACTAAACTGATCCTAGACCGAATCATCAGACAAGGTTAGGATCAATATTTAGTGAACAGCTTCCAGCAATCAACCAGAGGCGTGCCCAACGCTTCAAACGATCAGAACCCCCTGGATGAATGGCCTGGGCCTGTCAAGATTTGCTGAAACTGCAATGATGATATCAACTGAGGAATGTAACGTGAGTCAGACTAATATCGAGATTTTGTCCCAAACCGACCCAATAGTGGCTGACTTGGTGCAGCGAGAGCTACAACGTCAGCAGGATCACCTGGAGCTGATTGCCAGTGAAAATTTTACTTCTGCAGCGGTAATGGCTGCCCAGGGGTCAGTTTTAACCAACAAATATGCAGAAGGCTTACCGAAGAAACGATACTACGGCGGTTGTGAATTTATCGATAGCATCGAGCAGATTGCAATTGATCGGGCCAAGGAATTATTTGGGGCAGCCCATGCGAATGTTCAACCCCACTCCGGGGCTCAAGCCAATTTTGCAGTGTTCCTGGCACTTTTAAAGCCGGGGGATAGGATTATGGGTATGGACTTGTCCCATGGAGGTCACCTCACCCATGGTTCACCAGTCAATGTCTCAGGGAAATGGTTCCAGCCTTGTCACTATGGAGTCAGTCGAGGGACAGAATCCTTGGACTATGACCAAATTCTGGATTTGGCCAAGCAGCATCAACCCAAGCTGATTATTTGTGGTTTCTCCGCCTATCCCCGAATCATTGACTTTGAAAAATTCCGGGCGATCGCCGATCAGGTTGGAGCTTTATTACTGGCAGATATTGCTCATATTGCTGGATTAGTTGCCACAGGTCATCATCCCAATCCTGTGCCCCATTGTGATGTGGTCACGACAACCACTCATAAAACTCTTCGGGGGCCTCGCGGCGGTTTGATTCTAACCCGGGATCCAGAACTGGGCAAAAAATTGGATAAGGCCGTTTTTCCAGGCACCCAAGGGGGCCCCCTGGAGCATGTGATTGCGGGTAAGGCCGTTGCCTTCGGAGAAGCCCTCCAGCCTGAATTCAAAACCTATTCGGGCCAGGTGATCCGCAATGCCCAAGCCCTAGCTGATCAACTCCAACAGCGGGGACTGAGAATTGTTTCCGGGGGGACGGAGAATCATTTAATGCTGGTTGACCTGCGTTCAGTTGGCTTGAATGGTAAGCAAGCGGATCAACTGGTGAGTGAAATCAATATCACCGCCAACAAAAATACGATTCCCTTTGACCCAGAATCTCCCTTTGTCACCAGTGGTTTGCGGTTAGGGTCTCCGGCAATGACGACTCGCGGCATGGGAACCCCTGAATTCGTAGAAATCGGCGATATTATTGCCGAGCGGCTGCTACATCCTGAGGATCCGGCGATCGCCCAAACCTGTCGTCAACGAGTCGCCCAGCTCTGTCAGCAGTTTCCCCTCTACAGCCATCTCAATTCGAGAGTTCCAGCTCTGGCATAGTTACCTGCCAAAGTTTCAAACTTCTACGACATCAGAACGGACTGAAATGTAGTAGACTCTGGCTGTACTGGCTTTAATTTTGCACCAGAAGTTACTTCAGATGACCCATACCCTCTATCATCTGCTTGCCTTTCTTATCTCTGCCGTGGTGGTTTTGCTGAGTACACCTGTGGTCAAGCAAATTGGTTTGAGAAGTGGCCGAGTCGATCTGCCGTCGGATCGCAAAGTTCATCAGCATCCTATGGTGCGATTGGGGGGAGTGTCCATCTTTATGGGTACCCTGATTGCTCTGCTAGTGGTCTGGTGGTCAGGGGGATTTATTGATGCCAGTGGTCAGCCCTTAAGCCCAAAGCAAGAGTATGAAATTTGGGGCGTGATCCTAGGAGGATTGGCATTCTTTCTGATCGGTCTGGCGGATGACTTGTATAGTTTGTCTCCTTTCACCCGTCTGTTATTACAGGCTGGAGTTGCCAGTCTGGCCTGGGGTGTAGGGGTACGGATCGAGTTCTTGACTGTTCCATTTGTAGGATTGGCCCATATTGGTTGGTTGAGTCTCCCGGTGACCGTCACCTGGTTGGTGGGCATGGTGAATGCGGTCAATTGGATTGATGGATTGGATGGTCTTGCGGCAGGGGTTTCGGCAATTTCCGCCATGGTTATGTGTGTCGTGAGCTTGTTTATGAACCAACCCGCTGCAGCTTTGATTTCAGCCGCGTTAGCGGGCAGTGCCATTGGATTTTTGCGCTACAACTTTAATCCGGCCCAGATTTTTATGGGAGATGGGGGATCTTATTTTATTGGTTTTACCCTGGCGGCGGTCGGGGTGATTGGTTTAGTCAAAACTGCCGTTGTGACTTCGGTGTTGCTACCCTATGTGATTCTGGCTGTGCCCATTCTGGATATGGTGGCTGTTATTGTAGATCGGTTACGGAATGGGAAATCTCCGTTCAAAGCAGACAATCGGCATCTGCATCATCGGTTGCTCAAGGCGGGTCTATCTCAAAAACTAACTGTCATTTTCATCTACTCTTTAACGCTCTGGGTAGGATGTCTGGCGTTGGCCTTCTCGGGAATTCCCAGTGGTCTGGCCTATGCCTTGGGGGCAACGGGTTTATTGGGCTACACCAGTTGGAGAACGCTAAGACGGGCCAAGTAAGAACACTAGAACACCCTGGGGATAACAGCTATGGTTGCTGAAATCATCTGCGTCGGAACCGAACTTTTACTAGGGGACATCCTCAACAGCAACGCTCAATTCCTGGGGCAACAACTGGCTCAATTGGGCATTCCTCACTACTATCAAACCGTTGTCGGAGACAATCCTGAGCGCCTGAAGCAGGTGATTCAGATTGCCAGCCAGCGATCGCAGTTATTGCTATTTACCGGGGGGCTAGGCCCTACCCCAGATGACTTAACCGTTGAAACCATTGCTAGCTTTTTTGGGGCTCCCTTGGAGGAACGGACAGAAATCCTCGCGGACATTCAGCGCAAGTTTGCCCAGCGGGGTCGTGTCATGTCCCCCAACAACCGGAAACAAGCCTTGATCCCTTCTGGAGCTGAGATCTTGCCCAATCCTGTTGGTAGTGCCCCCGGCATCATCTGGCAGCCTCGCCAGGATAAGCTAACTCTGATGACATTTCCAGGGGTTCCGGCAGAAATGAAAGCCATGTGGCAGGAAACGGCCATTCCCTATCTCCAGGCTCACCAGTGGAGTCAGGCGACGATTTGTAGCCGGACATTGAGATTCTGGGGGATTGCAGAATCAGCCCTAGCGGAAAAAGTTTCGGCCTATCTAAACCTGCCCAATCCCACCGTGGCTCCCTACGCCAACCATGGGGAGGCCAAACTGCGAATTTCTGCTCGGGCAGACACAGAGGAGCTAGCCTATCAGATGATTGCTCCTGTGGAACAGCAAATTCGAGAGATTACTGGATTGGATTGCTACGGTCAGGATGAGGATTCCCTGGCCTCAGTAGTTGGCCAATTGCTGCGACAGCGGGGTGAAACCTTAAGTGTGGCTGAATCCTGTACTGGAGGCGGTTTGGGTCAGTTTCTCACCACCATTCCCGGCAGTTCTGAATATTTTCAGGGGGGTATTATAGCCTACGCCAATTCCGTCAAGCTCAAACTGCTACGGGTGAATTCAGAGGATCTGAACCAGTGGGGTGCGGTGAGTCCCCAGGTAGCTGAACAGATGGCTATTGGTGTCCAGTTGAGTTTACAGACCACCTGGGGTTTGAGTATTACTGGAGTTGCCGGGCCGCAGGGTGGCACGGATCACAAGCCGGTGGGCACAGTTTATATTGGCCTAGCGGGGCCGGATACAGCTACCAGTTTTGCCTGTCCCTGTAGTAGTTCTCGCGGTCGAGAATGGATTCGCCGGGTCAGTACTTGTAATGCCCTCGATGTACTCAGGCGCAAATTACTTTAACCCAGTCCCACCAATTGTTGACTCAATTCCCATACCCGTTCCGCGTTTTCATCATCCCGGGCCTGGGGAGAAACCCGCTGAACAAAGGACTGGCCGTTTTTCTTCTGACGGTTGCCCCAACTCCAATAAACGCCGGACTGCTGATACTCTGAATCGCCGACAACCTGGGCCACCCGTTCCCCAGCGAGCTCCTGGGAGACGTATCCGCCGGTAATATACTTCTGAAACAAGGGAAATATTTTCTGGAACAGGGGATAATGGTTGCGAAATAGGGGTGTATCCGCCACACAGCCCGGATAGAGAGAGCTAAACGTAATCCCGGTGGTATCGTGATAACGCCGATGCAGTTCTCGCATGGTCAAGACATTACAAACCTTGCTATCTTTGTAAGCTTTGACGGGCTCAAACTTTTTCCCATCAGCCATGGTAATAGGGGGCTTAAATCCGGCGGCAAATCCTGCTAAATCCCCCAGATCAGGTCGCGGAGGAATTTTACCTCCTAGTTCATCGGGATTGTGAGTAACAGTGCCTAGAATCACCAGGCGTTTGTCCTCTGCTGGAGACTCTTTTAAGTCACCCAACAATAAATTGCACAGCAAAAAGTGCCCCAGGTGATTCGTGGTCATAGTTAACTCGTAGCCTTCGGGCGATCGCAGGGGTTCTTTGATCAGGGGCATATAGATTGCCGCATTACAGACTAGAGCATTCAGGGTTCTACCACTGCCCCGGAATTCCCGGGCAAACCGACGCACACTCTCAAGGGAACCCAGATCAATCTGCATCAGGGTATAGCTTCCCGGACTCATTGCCACCGATTGAGCTGCCTGTCCAGCCTTGGTCAGGTCTCGACAGGCCATCACAACATACCATCCTCTATTCGCCAGGGCTTTGGCTGAATAGAGACCAACGCCTGAAGAGGCACCTGTAATAATTACCGTTGGTTTTTGAGCTTGAACCATTTGTTAAAACGCTGCTAATAATGTTAGTAAAATCTGGCTAAATAATCTCCTACAGTGTTTTTCACACTGCTGGAGTACAGAAGTTGATGGTGGATTGCGCCACCAACTTCCCAATCCGTACCTCACGGGATTGAAAATCCCTATATTCCAAAAATCTTACACCAAGGAATTTGGCCTGCCGAATTACAGCAACCCGATGAAATTAAACTTTATGATTTCTAGGCTTCAGTCTTCAATGCTGAGGCAAACTCAAGATTCAGATGGGGATTGGGTTTTCTCTGAGTTTTCATCAACTCCTTCAGTCGCCCTAGCAGCTTCCCGTTGTTCCCGTTTTTTGCGTTCTGCTTCGGTGAGTTCCTGCATCATCTTGCGGGCTTGGGCTACTTTATCCAGATTGCTGCGATACAGTTCCAAATCCTTGAGGAGCTTGTCTTTTGATAAATTCAGCCCAGAGGCCATCGTCTCAATCGCCTGTTCTCGATTATCTTTGTCCTGAAGTATCTCAGTATCCGCCTGTTCAAGCAAGGTGTAGAGCCCAATGGCCAGCAAGCGACTGTACTTAAAGCGGGAATTGGTCGCGATCGCTTGAAAATTATTCTGAACTGGGTTGCCCTCAGCGGTTTGAGCAGCCTGGCTAGCCCACTGCTGCAACTCCTGGCTGGTGCTTTCCTGGGCGATCTCACAAAGGGCCTTAGCATCGGCTTGGTATTGTTGAGGATCTTGATTTTGAGCCCGGATCAGGGCCTGGAAAATTGAGTCTCTGTCACTTTCAGGTAAGTAACCCTGCATAAACCGATCAAAGGCCGTAACCACCCCTAAACTATAAATTGGATTGTATTGAAAGTCAGAATTAACATTGAGGAGATGCATCTCAACCATCAATTCCTCAATCACCCGACGATAAATGGAATTGATTGGGCGGGTATGGGCACCATAAAATGCCCGTCTGGTATCTGAAACCGTAGGAATATTGTTCACAAGCTAATTTTCAGGGAAACTTAACATTTATTTTTACTCCAGGAGACCTGTTTGCCAAGTTCTTCTAGATTTTGGGGCAAATCTCTAGAATAGCGTTTCTCGGGACAGATTGGATATTCCCTAGCCAATCCAGGTCTCCTTGGGGTAGGCTTGAGAGGAAATAGGTCTAGTCTCAAGCA
Source organism: Oscillatoriales cyanobacterium RM2_1_1 (assembly GCA_012033335.1). GTDB lineage: Bacteria > Cyanobacteriota > Cyanobacteriia > Cyanobacteriales > Microcoleaceae > JBHJGO01. The sequence goes on along the minus strand of JAAURB010000026.1, from coordinate 33,963 downwards.
TCAAAGTCAAATTCAGAATCAAATGCAAAATCAACCTTAGTTTGATTTTTGTAAGTTGGATTGAGCTTTGCAAAACCCACTAAGGTCAGAATGCTGGGTTATCCCTCCAAAATTAGGGTAGGCACTTTAACCTGCAGACGCTACTTGATTTGTGATCCTCAGTTCATAAATTTTAGGGATTTGCAGTGCTTAATGCGACAGACATAGCTCTTTATCTTGAATATAGGAAACAATTGCATGACTGCAACCACGGTTAAACTTCAATACGATATTAAAGACCCCTCCCTTGCACCCCAGGGAAAGCAGCGAATTGAATGGGCAGGTCGAGAGATGCCTGTTCTGCGTCAAATTCAAGAGCGCTTTGCCCAGGAAAAATCTCTGGCCGGGGTTCGGCTGGTAGCCTGTTGCCATGTCACAACGGAAACTGCCCATTTGGCGATCGCCCTCAAGGCTGGAGGAGCAGATGCCGTCCTGATTGCCAGCAACCCCTTGTCTACCCAGGATGACGTGGCTGCTAGTCTGGTTGTGGATCATGGTATTCCTGTGTTTGCCTTTAAAGGAGAGGACACTGAAACCTACAAGCGCCATGTTGAGATTGCCCTGGATCATCGTCCCAATATCATCATTGACGATGGTAGTGATGTGGTAGCGACCCTGGTGCAGACTCGGAAACATCAACTGGCTGACCTGATTGGTACCACCGAGGAAACCACAACCGGAATTGTCCGGCTGCGGGCCATGCTTAAAGACGGGGTTCTGACTTTCCCGGCCATGAATGTCAACGATGCTGACACCAAGCACTTCTTTGACAACCGTTACGGGACAGGGCAGTCTACCCTAGACGGGATCATCCGATCTACCAATGTCTTACTTGCTGGCAAGGCCATTGTGGTTGCGGGTTATGGCTGGTGTGGTAAAGGTTGTGCCCTGCGGGCCCGGGGTATGGGAGCTAATGTTATCGTCACAGAAGTGGATCCAGTCCGAGCCATTGAGGCGGTAATGGATGGATTCCGAGTGATGCCCATGGCAGAAGCGGCGGCTCAAGGTGATTTATTCATCACTGTAACGGGAAACAAGCATGTGATTCGGCCCGAACATTTTACGGCGATGAAAGACGGTGCAATGGTTTGTAATTCAGGGCATTTTGATATTGAGATTGACCTGAAATCCTTGGGAGCAACGGCAACTGAAGTCAAGGAGGTCCGCAATTTCACCCAGGAATATAGAATGCCCAATGGTAAGTCTATTATTGTCTTAGGGGAAGGTCGGTTGATCAATCTAGCGGCGGCGGAAGGCCATCCCAGTGCGGTGATGGATATGAGCTTTGCCAACCAAGCCCTGGCCTGTGAATACCTGGTAAAAAATAAAGGTCAGCTAGAGCCAGGTCTCTACTCGATTCCTCAGGATGTTGATCAGGAAATTGCTCGTCTGAAGTTAGCAGCCATGGGAATTCAGATTGATACCATGACATCTGAGCAAATTGAATATACCAATTCCTGGACTGCGGGAACCTAGGGCTGGGAGATAGATCTGGGCCTCAATTTGGGCCTTAATCTGGAGTTGTCACCTTTGAGTTAAGGTGAACTTAAGGTAAACCTGAAGAGGTGGGTTTTTGCTCACCTCTAACGATCTGAGTCTGTTCAAGCTAGGAACCTTCCAGTCTGATTGACTAGCGCATCTTGTGGGTTGATTGTCCGAACCACCCTTACCCTAGCCCTCTCTGGGAGAGGGGTTGGGGGTGAGGGCAAGAGAATTTTGTCAGTCAACCAGCCTTCTAGTCATAATTATGGGTCGTTTTAGTGCATCTCTCGAGTGCATTCGTTGAGTAGAATTGTCTATTGAGTGTCATTCACAACTCTTTTCAGGATTGCCTGTGTCTAAACTTTCTACTGAATTGCAACGCTACTTCTTTGAAGAGGATCGTCCGACCACTGTTACCCTGGATGACATGCTTGACCTGGCTGGAGAACGGGTTTTTGGATTTCTATTTGTGGTTCTTGCGTTGCCTTCGGCTTTACCGATTCCGGCCCCGGGCTATTCCGTCCCTTTTGGGATTTTGCTGTTCCTACTGGCTATGCGACTGATTGCCGGAAAACCTCCCTGGTTCCCTAAAGGCTGGCTGAGACACCCGATGCCCACCCCAAAAGTACAGGGAATTGTCAAAGCCGGTTTGCCCTGGCTCAGAAGAATCGAATTCTTGTCTCGCCCTCGTTTGACTCCGGTATGTACGAGTTTTGTCGGGCGGACAGTCATTGGCTGTGCGATCGCCCTGATGGCCACTTCAATGATGATTCCGATTCCCCTAACCAATACGTTGCCAGCCATAGGGATCTTCATTACAGGATTTGGTCTGTTGGATGATGATGGCATGATCAGTCTGGCAGGGCTGGTGGTATGTGTGATGGGATTGGCTTTAACCAGTGCCGTTTTGATCTTCGGCTATGAAGCCGTGAAAGGAGCAATTAACTTAATTCGACAGAATTTTTAGATGGTGCATTGCGTTTACTAATGCACCTTACTTCAGGACTATTCTTTTAAAACCCCCGCTCATTACTCTGCTGAATAACGGGCGGGGATTAAATTAGAAATTTAAGGTTGGGCATTAGAATGGGCTTGCTTCAATGGCGTTCTTGAGTTAGCTCATTGTAGAGCCACTTCGGTTATAATCTGCTCGAAAATCTTCCCGAGGTTTGCCTTGAATAGTGCTGTGATAATCACCCACTTCAACACCCACTTCTGTTGCCACACGGTTCAGTAATGATTGCTGACGATTTTTAATCAGTTGATGATGACGCATCATTAGTACGCGGGCTTGCTCTTGAGTACCCATGATTGTTGCTCCTAAAGTAATGTTAATGGTGAAATTTAATGATAGTCAATTAACTTCTTTGGCTCGTTTTTTGCTGATTTTTTGGGTTAAGCATCCTAACTCAAGGAAGCGCCGCTACGGTCGTAATTTAACCGAAAAGTCGGATGGGGCTGCCCTTGAATCGTATTCCAATAATTCTCAGTTTCTAGCCCAACTTCACTGGCAGAACGGCTAAACAGTGATTGCTGACGATTTTTGATCAGGTGATGATGACGACTCATCAATGCTCGTGCTTGTTCTTCAGTTCGCATGATCCTGTTCCTCCAAACGGTTTTAAGTCACAAAACTGTAAGCGAATCTTTTATCAAGTACTATTATAGTAAATTCTGTAGCGAAATTTACAAAATTGTACTCTTTAACAAAACTTAACTCTTAAGGCATAGAAAACTCTAACTGGCTTCGAACGGGGCGATCGCCTCCAGTATTCGTCACGAGAGCAACCCAGACTGCTAACGTCCCAATTCCCTGGATCGCTCACAGGCTGTCTTGACCGCTTCAATCAAGGCGGAGCGAAATCCAGCCTGTTCCAATTGAGCAATGCCTGCAATGGTAGTTCCCCCTGGGCTAGTGACCCGATCTTTGAGTTCGGCAGGATGCAGTCCTGATTGCAACAACAGCTCAGCAGTGCCCCGCACAGTCTGGAGAGCCAGTTGCATGGCGATCGCCCGGGGTAGACCTGCTGCCACTCCGCCATCTGTCAGGGCTTCAATGAAAACAGCTACATACCCAGGGCCAGATCCTGACAAACCAGTCACAGCATCCATCAGGTATTCGGGGACTTCGACCACATCTCCCACGGTGGCAAAAATTTGTTTGGCTAGGAGCAGGTGAGGAGGTTGTACTAATGTACCCGGGGCGATCGCGCTAATCCCAGCTCCCACAGTGGCAGGGGTATTGGGCATAACTCGAATCACGGGTCGGCGGGGGAAAGCGGTTTCCAGTTGGGCTAAGGTTACCCCGGCTAAAATTGAGATTACTATGCCAGAAGCGATCCCTGCAGAACTCTGTTCCAGGGATGCTAGTTCTGTTGCCAGGGTTGAAAAAATCTGCGGCTTGATCGCAAGCAAGAGGGCTTCCGTAGCTTGAATTGCCTCTAAGTTATTGGCGGTTGTGGCGATCCCGTATTGGTTCATGAGAAAATCCCGCCGTTGTACTTGTGGTTCGCTGACCAAGACCTCCGAAGCTCCATAGAGATTCTGATCTAGTAAGCGGGATAACAGAGCTTCTCCCATCACCCCACCCCCAATCAAACCTAATTTAAAAAGTGCCATGTTTATATCGAATCCGGTTGATTCATCATAAACCAAAGATAAACCCCCTAAATTGCAGGGGGTTAGAGGAAATCCTCTCGTACAAGAGAGTTTTTCAAGGAGCAACCTCGTGATGGAGATTACAGAAGAGACAAAAATTGCCCCATAGACTTGTCCCAGAAAATTATTCCAGGGCCAGAACACAAACCGTTTGTCTATTGAGCCACTTGAACTTTCTCAGTTTGCCAATTAGCCGCTACCGGAGAAGGAATCCGAACTCGCCCTTGACCGGGCAGTTCATTGGCTACTCCTGCTTGAGTTCTAACCTGAACGCAGTTTGGAGTAAAGAGGAAGATACTTTCGCCAATCCGCTCCTGATGACCATCCAGAGCGTAGGTTCCCCCCGCTACAAAATCAACGGCTCTTTGGGCTTGGTCAGGATCCATCATGGTTAAATTGAGCACCACTGACTTTCTATCCTTGAGAGCACGAATGGCCGCAGGCATTTCTTCAAAAGTCCGGGGCTCCATCACCACAACTTCAGAGATCCCGTTGAGCGCACCGGGCATTCCAATTACATTATTCATGGTTGAACCAACTCCTTCAGACATTATAGAACCAGTGTTGATGGTGCCAACCGTGCGTTCACGAGGGCGACGGAGGCTGCGGCGCTCTTCCTCTACCGGAGCAGGAGGAGCAAATTCTTGAGGGGCCTGATACACGTTTTGGTATTGATCCCCTTCCACTTCATCGTACTCGTAGTCATACTCAAAAGAATCATTGAGCCCTACGAAGTCTCGTAATTTACCAAACAATGTATTCACAGCGGATTCTCCATGAGACACTTCGCCCAAACTTGACCCTCATTTTAGGGCAGTTAATGGGAATTAGCCAGACCTTAGCTATATTTTCGCAACACATTGATTGCAATACATTTAACGGGTTTAATCCGCTATGGGTATTTCTGCTAATACAGCGATTTTCAATCGTGTGAGGTAGGTGCGCCACTCACTCCCGCACTCTAGCAGCGTGAGAAACGCTATATACCCGATCAATAAAGTATATTCCTCTGGCTTTGCTTTTGCACAACTCAATATTCTATCTCAATTGGGTCACTCTTGCACCGAAAATTGTTCGACCCAGACGAATCATTGTGGCTCCGGCTGATATCGCCAGGGAAAAGTCCTCTGACATTCCCATCGATAACTCTTGAATGGCAAGATTTTGCCAGGACTGTTGATTGATGTCTGTGGCTAATTTTTTGGTTTGATGGAAAACCTCCAACGACTCTGAAGCCGTTAAGCCCTGGGGGAGAATTGTCATCAAACCTTTGATCTTTAAGGACTGGCATTGGTTCAGGTCAAATAGGTCTGTTTGCAGTTGACTAATACTCCAGCCAAATTTATTGGGATCGGGCAGCAACTTCACCTGTAAACAAGCATTCGGAGTACAGTTTGACTCCTGTGCCAACCGATCTAATCGCTGGGCGAGTTTCAGACTATCGACCGAATGAATCCATTGGAAGTGCTGTAGGGCCTTGAGGGCTTTATTACTTTGCAGATGACCAATCAAGTGCCAGGTAATATCCGGCAAATCTGATAGCTGAGTCTGTTTATCAATTGCTTCTTGAACCTTACTTTCTCCAAAATCTCTGATCCCCGCTCCATAAGCCTGGCGAATGGCTTCAGCCGGAAAGGTTTTGCTGACTGCAATCAACCGCACGGTTTCAGGCAAGGTAGCTCGAAGCTGATGAATCCGGTGGGCAATTGAATCGGTCATGATCCCTTATACAGCAATTCTTGTTCAGAAACTATTATTCTAAAGACATCGTTTGGGAATTCTTGTTCAGAAGCTATTATTCAGAAACAAGTATTCAGAAACAAGTATTCAGACACTATTGAAAGGTTTGTTGATGAACGATCTGTAATTTCTTGTACTCCTCAAGCTGGTTCATTCGCCGTAGCGCCCGTAAACGCAGTTCCACTGAAAGCTTGGCATCGGAACGGCTAACTGATTCAAACTTTAAGCCACTTTGCCCGTGGGTTACCAAAAAAAATAAGCGGTGGGCATAGAGGGTGATAAAGAGTTCTTGATTTTCCTCAACTAGACAAACCCTGAAGAGTAAGCCAAAGTTGGGATGGTTCATGTAAGTTTCTGTGGTCATTCACTCGTAAATTTAGGGATTGGATCGCTTGCTTAAAATGCGGAGAATTAGAGAAACTCAAAACCTGACCCTGCAGGGTTGCGTCTAAGTATTTCTCCAGATTACATCAGGTTTGTTTTTTGAGAGATTTCCTCAAGCTATTTTGGATAAGCATCAAGCTCAAACTGACTTTTGCCTTTTGACTGTCTACTCTGATTCTATATCTGACGAATGATGTCCGATGAATTATACCTGACAAACTATTAACTTGGTGATCAGTATTAATCATACGTGATTCTGAGAATTTTTAGAGGGCCTAAAAAATATTTAGTCAACTTTTAGGTTGAAAGGTTTCCTGGGTTATCCTGGCTAGTTTTCAAATTAAAAAGTTTTCACTGCTCTTGAGAATTACTTGACTCTATGAATTGACTCTGTGAATTGACTGGGAAAATTGACTTTGTGAATTGCGAGACCAAGTTCAGAACTGACCCCTTGACCCTCCCTCCTGATTATTTAGAGGAATGGTCAAGCTCTGGGAAATCCTGAATGTTGAGTCATCCCAAATCACTGATAGATATTGATCCCACAGGCTTTTAGCCAACCTGGGCAGACATTTGCCCGATTCCGAATTTGATCAGAATGGTTACATAGGATTCCTTATTATAGAAGGGGAAGAATTTGTAATCAATATCAGAGTAAAAAGAGTCTGAAACTTTACCTGATCTTCAAGATTCATCAGTTCTAATGGACTGCTAAGATCAATCCTTGAATTTCCCACCTCAAACTTCTAGTTTCTGGTTCAGGATCGTCAATATAAATCCCATCTCTGGGGCCTGATCCTCTCAATTTATCGATGCATAAACCGCATTTATTGATGAGATTTATGCAGGATTTTCAGGTCATGTTGGCCATAGACTCAGGTTTATCGAAGATTCCAGGGCAGGAACCTGAGAAATCAGATGGTATTGGGCGAGTCGTTCTGCCATGGTTTGCCAGCGTTCCGGGAGAATCTCTCCCAGATGACAAAAATCCCGGTCAGGGGCCACATAGTCGGCAATCAGGTTTAAAGATTGAATCTGATAATTCAAATTGTGGTACTTGCCCCGGGGATTGGCATAGTGATCGACGACGATTTGTGCGGCCTTGGGAATATTCGTCAGGGCCAGTTTCCATCCAGCAAAACTAGCCTGGAGAAATTGCTGAACCTGCTGGGCATGGTGGGTGAGTAGATCGTGATGGACAAAGAAGGTTTGGACATAGGCATCATAGCCATAGTCACTTAAATTCAGTAACGTGGGGAAGATGCCGGTTTGGTCTACGAACCCTAAAGGTTCATCCACGACATAACACTGAATCGCATCAACTTCCCGGGCAAGCAGCTTGTCAAATTTTTCTCGATAGGAAATCTCAACCACCTCGATATCCTCCTCAGAAATCTGACTAAAGCCCAACACCAGATCCATCACTTTCTGACTATCGGAATGAATCCCGACTTTTCTGCCGACCAGATCATGGAGGGATTTCACCTGGCTTTCAGGCAGGGACATTAATCCCAGGGGAGAGTGCTGAAACATGGTGGCCACTGCCCGAATGGGCTGTCCTAAAACCTGTGCCGCCAGAATCACATCCTGTTCAGAGCAACTGATGATTGCCGGATTATTTGCTACTAAATCCGTAACGGACAAACCAAAATCCCAGGATCTGATGTCAACCTCCAAGCCCTGCTGTCTATAGAGATTGTAGTAGTCAGCTAATAAAACCCCTGCAAATTGCACATTGAATTTCCAATCCAACTGCAGGATCAACTTAAAGTCTGGTCTCAGGTCAGATTCATTGTCCTGAACCGGATCGTTACTAGCCCTTGCTGCTGGTATCACCGGGAAAGTTGAGTGCCCAACTGTTAAACCCTGGGGGATCCCTGAGTTAGCCACTATCCAATAGCAACCCAAACCCCCAGATTGCCTCAGAAAACTACGACGGTTGATCATATCTGGCTTACTGAATCACCCTGGGCGGACGACCAATCAGTCCTGTCATAATCCGTAGGGCAAGATAACGTAGGACTTTCACCCTATTCAGTAGCCCCAAACTCCAACGCCTCAGGATCACCTTGGGCAGCCAATCCCCTGAAAACATCCGATCTAGAAAATCAGTAAAGGCCAGAATAATCAAATTCTCAGATTGTCGCCACTGCTCATAGCGTCGTAAGACTAGCAAATTGCCGATATCTTCTCTCCGCTCCTGGGCACCCTGTAAAATCTGGGCCAGGGCCGCCGCATCTCGAATTCCCATATTTAATCCCTGACCTCCGACGGGATGACAACAGTGGGCCGCATCCCCCACCAGAGCCAGTCGCGACTGAATATACCGCTGACTCTGCATCAATTGAACTGGAAAAAGATGGCGATCGCTCAGCAACTCTAGCTTGCCCAGCAATCCTCCAGTACGATACTCCAGCAACTTTAAAAATTCCGAGGCTGCCATGGTTTGCAGATCATGGGCCTGGGCATGGGGAGCCGTCAGCACCACCTGACAGCGATTTCCTGGCAGGGGCAACACCCCCATTGGGCCACTGGGCCAGAACCGTTCGAAGGCAACATTGTTGTGGGGCTTTTCGGTTTGAATGGTCATGGCAATACAGGATTGCCAGTATTTCCAGCCTCGAGTTGGAATCCCGGCTGCCTGCCGCAACTCGGATCGAGCCCCATCCGCTGCCACCACTAACCGGGTTCGGAGGGTAAGGAATTCTCCAGCCTCAGTGAGCTCCACTTCAGCCCAATTTTCTAGATAGTGAACCCCAACAACATGAGCTGGGCAGTGCCACTGGACATTACTGCAATCCTGGAGATATTCCTGTAGAGCCCCTAGCAGGACATGGTGTTCTCCCACATATCCCAGTTCCTCCGTGCCTAAATCCTGAGGCGTAAACTCAACAATACCCGGGTGATCTCCATCACTGAGGCTGATTTGATGAAAGGTAGAAATCCCAGGTAGAATCTGATCCCAGGGGCCAATTTTGCTGAGGATCCGGCCCGTTTGCAGGGTCAGGGCATAAGCCTGACGGCGATTCAAGGCTTCTACTTGTCGTTGAGGCTCTATAATCCTCACCCTCAACCCTGAATTTTTTAACCCACAAGCCAGGGTTGCCCCCACAATCCCACCTCCTACGATGACCAGATCGCAGTCCAAACTGCCTAGAGATAGTGGTTCAGCAGAGATTTGTGATGGCTTCAAAAACATGGTTCAGACCCTTGCATTAAAACAGCAGAACTCGATCAAGGTCTTGACCCATTCGAGCTTGACCAACGATCAGTATAGCAACCCCTTTCCTCGACTGGGATTGTCGAGCATTGACTTCTTTATTGTGACGAAAAATTACAAAAATGGGAAAGGAGATCTAGTCTTTTTGCCAGTTGAGTTCTGGAATCTGAAGCCCGTAATCAGCCTATCGAACTCGATTTTCTCCACCTCAACCCTTCAACTTTCAGTGCTAGCACAATCCAGTGAAGTCTGCGACAATAAATGAAATTACATGATTTTTCTCATTTTATAAGATTCACCACGGGTTGTAATCTGGAGGGTTTGAAATGGAGACGGGATGGATTTATGGGCTATTATTAGCCCTGTTTAACGGTGCAATTTGCTTTCTGATCCCTATTGTTGTGGCTACTAGTCAGACGCAAAGGCCCCCGGCTGCGTCCCCGATTGCAGAAGCCAAATCTGCTCAGGCGAAGGAATTGACTTCACAGGAGGTTGGTTAGGGCAATAGATCAACTCATCTGTTGGGTAAGTCACCTCCTAGGCTCCACCCTCAATAGGGACTTTTGAGTTCTACCAACCCTGATTAGAGCAATCCGCAGGTTGAGTCGTGAGGCGGAAGTACTTGGTTAGAAACCTTTTGGCCTCTACCGTGTCTGACTAAGGATTTGATGGATGATGTGATACTTAGGACATTCTCAGGTACGGATACTATAACGGCAGAGAATCAACAATAATCAACAACATGGGGACAGCAGACTATAAGTTTTTCAGCATGGGAAAAACTGATTGATCTCCAAATCTAGATCTTACTATCTTGCTCTGCTTTAGAGTGTTTCCAACGCTGCTGGAGTACGAGAGGTGCCACCACCTCTCAAATCCGGATCCAACGTGATTAGGAATTGCTACATAACTATTTGAAACTACCAGGGTTAAAGCCTTTCTTTTTCTAGAAAGCTTTTGCTGCTTTTGCTTCAGGGTCTTCTCATTACTTTGGCGAAACTTAGCAAATTGCATTCATCACAAGCCAAAAACGGATGATTTGTTAATATCTCGCGCCGGCTCTGATCTGGCGATTCACCGCAAAGCAGTTGAATCATAGGATTCATAACTAACCCTGCTAAAATGAAAGGTATACTTTATCACAGAGTTAAATCAAAGTATTGCTCTGAGCTATGGTTGTAGCTGGTGAGGTATTGTTTTGGGGTTGAGTCCGATTACTGATTCGGTTTGACTGCTCCCTAAGCCAGCCTATTCGATGACGTAAGATAGCGAGTCTTCAAGCATTTCGACGGATTTATGGTTCAGTTTATAGTTCAGATTTGATTTGCATTAAAAACTTATGTCTGGTTCCCCTAATCAATTTACAGTTCATTTTTGGGGCGTTCGCGGGAGTATCGCCTGTCCCGGTGCAGAAACTGTGAGATATGGTGGCAACACCTCCTGCGTAGAAATGCGAGTGGGTTCAGAGCGCCTGATTTTTGATGGTGGTACTGGCTTGCGAGTCCTGGGGCAATCGATGTTGGCTCAATTGCCCGTCAAGGGGCATCTATTTTTTACCCACGCTCATTGGGATCATATTCAGGGATTTCCGTTCTTTGTGCCGGCCTTTATCCCGATCAATACATTTCGGATCTATGGGGCGATCGCCCCAAATCAATCCACGGTGCAGCAACGCTTAAACGACCAGATGCTCCATCCCAATTTCCCAGTTCCCCTGCAAACGATGCGGGCAGATTTGCAGTTTTTTGATGTGGCGATTGGAGAGCCGATTGAAATCACAGATGAGATCAAGGTTGAAACGGCCCTACTGAATCATCCTGGAGAAGCGGTTGGTTATCGAGTCAACTGGAAAGGTTATGCCGCTGCCTACGTGACGGATACAGAGCATTTCGCTGATCGAGCGGATGAAAATGTTTTATTTCTGGCTCGCAATGCCGATGTCTTGATCTATGATGCGACCTATACTGATGAAGAATACTATTCAGAAAAAACCAGCAAGATTGGTTGGGGTCACTCAACCTGGCAGGAAGCCGTCAAAGTGGCACGAGCTGCCAAGGTAAAACGTTTGGTCATCTTCCATCATGATCCACTACACAATGACGATTTCCTCGATCAAATTGGAGAACAGGTAGCCCAACAATTTCCCAATAGTCTGATGGCGCGGGAAGGACTGTCCATTCAGTTGATTTCTCCTGAAGATAATGGTTCAGAGGGTTAACAGTTCAAGGGATAACCCCGTCAGGTGAAACGGTTTTAACCTGATATCAATGCAGAGCTGAGTCAGGATTGGATTGGCTTTTCTTTCCCACTCTAAAGAGACGGGGCTACCAAGCTCCCGAGTTTTTGTGTCAGAATGTAAAGTGTGTGGATTACTTCGTCGCTTGATACTGCTTTAATTCCGACTGCCGTTGCCTTAGGGAATTTTGACGGGCTTCACCAAGGGCATCGACGGGTTATTCATCCTGTTGTTCAGAGCTTTAATCCAGGGCCAAGATCCCCCTTACAACTGGTGGGACACTTGAGTTCTGGTTATGAGTTTCCTGTTTCAGTCATGGATAGCTATGCTCCAGGGAATTTTGCCAGCTCATCCAATCGTCCCTATTCTACGGTGGTGACTTTTCATCCCCATCCCCAGGAATTTTTCACCGGTCAACCCAAGAAACTTCTGACTCCCCTGGATGAGAAGGTGGAGTGTCTGCAGTCTCTCGGGGTTGAACAGTTGGTTCTCTTGCCCTTTAGTCAGGCTTTAGCCGCCTTGAGCCCTGAGCAATTTGTAGAGCAAGTTTTAGTCCAGGGATTACAGGCGCGCTATATCAGCGTTGGGTTTGATTTTCATTTTGGCAAAGGTCGGGCTGGGAATGCGGAGGGGTTGCGGGCGATCGCCCACCAACATGGCATTGAGGTGACAGTTGTGCCGCTTTACCCATCCGTCCAGGGGGAACGGATTAGTAGTTCGATGATTCGTCAGGCATTGGCAGAGGGAGATTTAGGTCGAGTGGATGAACTTTTGGGCAGACCCTATCAAATTCTGGGTCACGTAGTTCAGGGTCAACAGTTGGGTCGAACCTTAGGGTTCCCCACTGCCAATCTAGAGGTTCCTCCGGAAAAGCTTTTGCCAAAACATGGGGTCTATGCCGTTCGGGTTTCCCTTCAGGGGAATAATTCATCGCTAATCGATTATCCAGGGGTGATGAATATTGGCTGCCGTCCCACGGTAGCCGGACAAAATATCACTGTGGAAGTTTATCTATTGGATTGGTCAGGAGATTTGTATGGTCAGACCTTGAGGGTGACCCTGGTGGAATTCCTGCGATCAGAACAACAGTTCTCCTCCCTGGAAAACCTCAAGCAACAAATCCAAATTGATTGTCTCGCGGCTAGAAAAGTGCTAAGCAGAGAATCATTGATTTCAGAATCCGAGTAAAGTTTTAAGGGGATAGCCATCGGACTGATATCTGAATTCGTTCGGCAGGATTTCCAACTTACCTTCAACAGAGTAGCTGGGAATTGCTTAACCGATATTGAACCCTCGTTTGATCTGCCGTTCAATCCTACGTCCAACCTCAACTCTAACTCTATTAACACAACTGGAATGAGAGATCGAATCGAGCGATTGAAGCACAACTTAGGTCAAACCATTGTTGGCAAAACCGATGCCATTCAATTGACTCTAGTCGCCTTGCTGTCTGGGGGTCATGTCCTGCTTGAAGATGTTCCAGGGGTGGGCAAAACCCTGCTGGCGAAATCTCTAGCCCGCTCCATTGCTGGGCAATTTCATCGGATTCAATGCACACCGGACTTGCTGCCTACCGATATTACCGGAACCAATATCTGGAATCCTCGAACCGGTGAGTTTGAGTTCATGGCGGGGCCTGTGTTTGCTAATATTTTGCTGACGGATGAAATTAACCGGGCAACTCCCCGAACCCAGTCCGCTTTGCTGGAAGTGATGGAGGAAACCCAGGTTACAGTTGATGGGGTTTCTCGGGTGGTTCCGCGTCCATTTTTTGTGATCGCCACCCAAAATCCGGTTGAGTATCAAGGAACGTTTCCCCTGCCGGAGGCCCAAATGGATCGATTTTTGCTGTCTTTGACCTTGGGTTATCCCACCGAATCTGAAGAACTGCAAATGCTCCAACGGCTCTCGCAAAATATCACCACAGATGATCTCCAACCCTGCCTCGATCTAAAAGATATTCTGGATCTCCAGCATCTCTGTACTCAAGTTAAGGTTGATACGTCCCTTCAGCAGTATATTCTGGCTTTGGTTAGACAAACTCGAGACCATGAAGATATCACCCTTGGGGCCAGTCCAAGGGGGGCCATCTCTTTGCACCGGGCCGCTCAAGCCCTGGCTTTTTTGAATGGACGAGACTATGTAATTCCAGATGATATTAAATTCCTGGCTACCTCTGTCCTGGCCCATCGCCTGATCACAGCCGGAGGTAAACGGTCGAGGATTGTCGTTGAGCAATTATTGCAATCGGTTCCTATTGAATAATCCTATCGAATAAAGTATTGACATCCGAACAGAAGCCGATCTCAGGATTATTTATTATTTTAATGGAAAAGATTAGCCTTATACCCCTGAGATCTATCCCATAGAATTGATCCATTGAGATTGATCCGCTTGAGTCTAAGGCTAAAGTCAATTTAGCAGTTCAGGACTCTCGAACCCAACGTTCTCAAGCTTAATGCTCTGAGACGCAATGCTCTAGGACGTAACAGTCTAAAAACCCAGAGTTCTGCAACTTGGTATCTCAAAATCCAGGTTATGAAGCCTGGGCGATTTCTTCCGCATCAATTTGCTTCAGGTGAATATGTTTACGACCTAAAGAAATCTCAAACTCATCTCCTGGCTGTAGATCCATCTGCTTTGTATATGCAGCACCAATCAGCAAATTGCCATTGGACTGCACACTAATTCGGTAGCTTGCAGAGCGTCCACCTCGGCCATTTCCTTGCTGCTTACCGTCAAGTTCAATCCCTTCTGCATCAATCAAGGCATTCAGGAACTTCATCATGTTGACCCGCTCAACTCCACCCTTGGTCAAGGTGTAGTAGCCACATTCTCTTGCCTTTTCTTCCTTACTCAAGTTCTCAAGTTCTTTGACTTTTCTGAGTAAAGCTTCGCCAGTCATGGGTTGAGGTTGAGCCTCAGCAGTTTTCTTTTTAACCATTCAGAGATCCTTCAAAATCAGCAAAAAAAACTCTTGGTTCTTGTCTGGCAGATCGCAAACCGACCAAACAACTTATCCAGTTACGCTTTTGAAACCATATTACACGAATTCAGAAAATTATTCACTCGGTTTTAAAAATTTTTATGGGTTTAATTTCGATCAAGGAGTTATATAGAACCTCAAGAGATCTCTCCTGCATTCTTCGAGCATTTTATCTTCAGTAGAGTTGAGACGGCAGGAATGATTGGCGATGGCGATGAAAATCAATGCCCTCAAGATACCGTCAAGCTATAGAGATTAGATCCCTTCTCTTGACCTATGCATTTCTACTTGAGGATAGTGTGATCGGAGCTATTCCTTTTGGCTAACTTTCGATTAGTCTGCTGCGTTATGCTTCCTTGACCTTGCTAAACTAAAGCATAAATCTATTGATTAAATTCCTCAGGATGAAATTAACAACGCGGGGACACTACAGCGTAAAAGCATTGCTGGATCTAAGTTTGCAGCAAGACATCGGCCCAGCTTCAGTCAATGCAATTGCCCAGCGCCAACAACTACCTGCTGCCTATTTGGAAAAGCTATTGATTGAGCTACGGCGGGCGGGACTTGTTAAATCTATTCGTGGATCTCAGGGGGGCTATCAACTAGCGCGATCGCCCGCTAAAATTTCTCTGGGGCAAATTCTAGAAGCTGTGGGGGAAACAATTGATCCACTACCCCGGCATCATCCCACAGCAGAACAGATTGAAGATTGGGTGACCTTTAGCCTGTGGAAGCGGTTGCATCAAAAACTAAAAGAAGCTTTATACGGAATTTCTTTGGAAGATCTTTACTACGATGCCCGCAGTTGGCAGGCGGCTCAAGGTGAGGAAGTCAACTTTGTGGTTTGAGAGTTCAAGACCATTGATCACAAATATCCCAGAATGTTTTAGCTTCTAAAATATGGCATCTGATCATTCTTTGATGATTTTAGGGCTAGCCCTTTTTCTGGATTATTGGATTGGTGATCCTCAAAACTGGCTGCACCCGGTTCAAATCATCGGGTGGAATATCCAACAGCTCACTCGATTTTTTTTTCAACATTTAAAAAATCCCCTGTTGCTCAAGTTGTCTGGAGTGCTTCTAGCCTTTCTGATTATTTTTGGTAGTGCTGGATTCAGTTGGATGATGATTCAAGGGGTTCAGTATCTTCTGGCAAAATTGTCGCTTCCGACCCTCTTAGAAACAAGCGGTAACATCAGTTTTGCCAGTGTATTGCTAGCCAGTTGCTTTGCTGGAAAAAGTCTGCGGCAGGCTGCAGAAGCCATCTTACAGGGCTTGACTCAAGACAATTTAGTCCAGGTTCGGCAACAACTCAGCCGTTATGTGGGTCGAGATACCGACAACCTATCAGTATCGGAAATCCTCCGAGCCATCCTGGAAACGGTGACGGAAAATGCCACCGATGGAGTTCTGGCTCCCCTGTTCTATGCCATGGTAGGGTTGGCCTTGCCGGGAATTGGCAGCGTTCCCCTTGCTTTTGCCTATAAAGCAGCCAGCACCCTGGATTCAATGGTGGGCTACAGAGAAGCTCCCTACACGGATATCGGTTGGTTTAGTGCCAGACTAGAGGATGTTTTGACCTGGGTTCCCTGCCGGTTAGTAGTTTTGACTATTGGTCTACTGTCAGGTAAACCAGGGAAAGTTTGGCGAGTGTGTCAGCGGGATGCCATCTATGATCCAAGCCCCAACGCGGGCTGGAGTGAATGCGCCTATGCTGTAGCTCTGGGAATTCAGCTTGGAGGAATGAACACTTATCAGGGGGTAGTGAAATCTAAACCGCTCCTCGGCAATCCAGCCCGTTCAATTACCCCTGAGGTGATTGCACAAGCTCTTCAACTGACTCGCTATAGTATTTTCCTCTGGGTGGCCATGGTAACGCTAAGTAGGTGGTTGTAATTGTTAAGTTGTAATTGTTAAATGGAAGGGGGTCTGCGATGCCCCAGACCCCCTTCATCCCCACATCCAATCTTCTGATTAGTTGCGTCAAGCTACTTAACTGTTTTCTGTTTAGCTTTCTGCTTCAGGTTTCTGCTTAAAGTTGGCGAATGTTTGTTAAGCTAGCCTAATAACTTTTAACAACAGGAAAATTTACTATGCCTTATACCGTGGAAGATGGTGGACGCTTAAATAACTTTGCTCAGGAACCTAAGGTTTATGAAGCCGAACCTCCTACCCAGAAGCAGAAACGGAACTTTATCATCCTCGGCATTGTCGGAGCTGTTTTGATTGTTGGGCTGATTGCAGTAGCCATTGGCGTTTCAGGTTAAGGATCTGAACTCAGATGGCAGGACTCAGGCCATGGAACCTTGAAAATTCATCGGTCTGAGTGATGACTATCATGTATCAGAATCAGAATTAAAATTTGTATTCCATAGCGATTTTCACCATAGCGATTTTCAATTGTGTGAGGTAGGGATTTGAGAGTTTGGCGTACCTTTACCAACTCCCTACTCCAGCAGTAGAAACGCTATGTTAGTCGGATGTTAATCGGAATGTTTGAAGTCAGGCTTTTTAGCTCATTACTCGAATTCTTGTAATTCTCACTTTTTTGGCAATCTTCAGGAAGCCAGATGGAGACTCCTCTTTTTCGAACACCTCTATATCCTCTCATCGAGGAACTTAACCCTCGGATCGTTGCGTTTTCAGGTTGGGAAATGGCCATGCAGTATTCCAGCATTGCCAAGGAACATGAAGCGGTACGGTTGGCTGTCGGGATGTTTGATATCTCCCACATGGGCAAGTTTGTCCTGAGGGGAGAAAATCTAGTGGATCAACTTCAACCCCTGGTGCCCTCCGACCTGAGCCGTTTGCAACCCGGTCAAGCTCAATATACGGTGTTGCTCAATCCCCAGGGAGGAATTCTTGATGACATTATTTTTTATTATCAAGGAATTGACAGAACCATCAATCAGCAACGGGGAACCCTAATCGTCAATGCTGCCACCTGCACCCAGGATAAAGCCTGGATTCTGTCCCAACTTCAAGGGAGTGGAGTGGAGCTAGAGGACTTGACTCAATCGATGATTTTGCTGGCAATTCAGGGGCCAGAATCTGAACCTAAATTGCAACCCCTGGTTGCTGATCCCCTGCATTCCCTCAAGGCATTTGAACACCTGGAAACCAAGATCTTGGGACAGCCTGGATTCATCGCTCGCACGGGCTATACCGGGGAAGATGGCTTTGAAATCATGGTCAACCCTGAAACTGGGCTGGAGCTCTGGCAGAAACTCCTGGATATTGGAGTAGTTCCCTGTGGCCTAGGGGCCAGAGACACTCTGCGCCTGGAGGCAGCTATGGCTCTCTATGGTCAGGACATTGATGCCACCATCACTCCCTATGAGGCAGGGCTCCGTTGGATCGTTCATCTGGAGAGTAAGACAGAGTTTATCGGTCGCCCGATTTTAGAACAACAACAGGCTACCGGAGTCTCGCGGCGATTGGTGGGTTTAGAAATGCAGGGGCGACATATTGCTCGCCATGGCTATCCGGTGCAAAATCAGGGAGAGATTATTGGAGAGGTGACTAGCGGCACCCTCTCCCAAACCCTGGGAAAGGCGATCGCCCTCGCCTATGTCCCTATAGAGTTTGCCAAAATCGGTCAACCCTTAGACGTTGAAATTCGCGGTAAATCCTATCCTGCAGTTGTTGTAAAACGTCCGTTTATCGTTCGTCTCGTCTTCGCAATGATGGTTGCGAACGACGAGACGAACCCTTGAACTCAGCAAGCACCGCGTTTATTCAGCACAACTCCGATGGTTTTCCAGACTAGGAGCAGGTCATACATGACCGACCATTTTCGTTGGTAATTGAGGTCAAGAAGGAATTTGTTGTGGGCTAGCGATCTAACTCCATCAACGTCCCCAGCCCTTGATCCTCAGGTCTCTGGTAAAAGCTAGCAATCATTGCCATCATCAGCCACCAGAGGGTATTCACCTGGGGTCGATACCAAACCGTATCCACCAAACCATGAGTCAACATACCCACCAGGCTAACGGTGGCGGCAATCAGCCAAAATCCCTGGGGATTGTTCGTAGCGCGCAGATGTCGCAAGCCAATGACGGCTTGATTAAAGGTCACCGTCAGTAACCAGAGAAAGGTCGTCAACCCAATAATCCCTGTCTCCACCAAGATTTCCAAAACAACTGAATAGGCACTCAGGGCGCTGAAGCGAGGTTGCATATAGAGGGGATAAACTTTATTGAAGGCATTGTTCCCAGGGCCAATCCCCAGAATGGGGCGATCGCGAATCATCTTCAACACCGCAGTCCAGACATTAATCCGAAAGTTGTTACTGCTGTCACTCCGGCCCGCAAACATACTAGCGGCCCGATCCCGCAGCGGCGGCAGAATCAAAATTGCCACTACCATAGCTGCCGCCAGTCCACCCACCCCCACAGGCAAGGCCCATCTCTGCCAGAACGGCGAAAAGTAGCGACTCATCCAATACAGCAGTAAAATCCCAAAGCTAAAGCTCAACCCGATAAAACCCAACCAACCTCCCCGGCTAAAAGTCAGCACCAGACAAGCTGAATTCACTAAAACCATTGTCACCGCCAAGGCTTTTGGCAGCCAGCCCTGCCAGGCAAATACGGCCCCCAGACTGAAGGCGATCGCTGGTAAAAGATACCCCGCCAACAGGTTAGGATTGCCCAAATAGCTATAAACTCGGGTCAAATCGGACTGGGCTGAGGTTGGATCGACCCAAGTGGCCAAGGCATCGACCCCAAAAAACCATTGCCGCAGGCCATAGACGCTGACCACCAGCACGACATGCAGATAAAAAGTGATGAACCAGGAACGCAACCGGGGCGATCGCAAAATTCGGGCCATGAACACAAACAACAACAGATAGAGGGTGAGCTTGATCAACCCCGTTAATGCGGCCTCCTTGACCGGGGAAAAAGCCGTTGCAACGGTTGCCACTCCCCAATACAGCAACACCAGAAGATGAATCGGAGTAAACGCCGTTGCCGAGGGATCATCACACAGGGTAATCAATCCCCAAAAGCCAGCACAAGCCAGTAACATCACCCCAATCAGGGCCGTTCCCACGAAAGGCCCTAGCCCAAACAGAATACACATCAGCAACAACCCCAAGGGTTCAGCCCATTGCATCAGCCAACTGCCCTGTCGCCAGTTGCGGAGGCTGCCACTGCAGTGATACAGCAAACTTCCGGCCCGCCAACGGGCAGGGACAAGATGAGCCAGGGTGAACTGTTGCCAAACCGAACTGATGGTGGTCATAGGAGGATCAAGCCAATTGCCTTCAGCTCTTTAGATTAACAGATTTAGATCAGTAGATTTGGTCTCCTTCCGGAAAAAGGCTTTCGATCAGGTTTAAATCTGATCTAGACCCAATCTAGATCAAATCCAGCTCCCCATCCTCCTGAAACTCTCCTGGAAATTCCTCTGGAAGAGAGCGATTGGTTGAAGCATTGATTGAGGAATTAATGGAGGCAGAAGCAGGGAAATCTGCTGACAAATTGCTACCTGAATTGGCCCCAGACGTTAGAGCTGGAGGCATGGTCACCCTTGCGGTGTAAGCCTCTGAGGATAAAGATAGATTTGCTTCTGGGCCACGAATCTGGCGCATCAGGCTGGCCATTTCCATGGCATTCAGAGCGTATTCCCAGCCTTTATTGCTCTTAATTCCTGATCGCTCTAAGGCTTGCTGCATAGTATCGGTGGTCAGGATCCCAAAAACCACTGGAACCCCAGTTTGAAAGGCAGTGGCAGCAATCCCTTTAGCGACCTCAGAAGCCACATAGTCAAAATGGGGAGTTTGACCTCGAATCACCGCTCCCAGGCAAATGATCGCATCATAACGACGAGTCAAGGCCAATTGATGAGCCACTAAAGGAACCTCAAAGCTGCCTGGAACCCAAACATAATCCACCTGATGTCCCTGGGGATCGGGATTGATCCCATGGCGCTTGAGGCAATCCTGACATCCTTCTAGAAGCTTGGTGGTGATCAGATCATTGAAGCGACCAATGGCGATCGCGAATCTTAACGATTCAGTCTGGGTAAAAGTTCCCTCAAAAACGGCCATGCTTTGATAATTTCCCCCTAAGGCTCAAATTAAGTAATCTAACCCTATCCTAAACCACCAGAAAATTCAGGACTCCAACGGCGACCACTAAAATCACCCACAGTCCAGAGCCAATATAGATCAAAGACTTGGATTGATTCCAGTTCTGGGGGGACGCATAGGCAACTGGAACCCCGACAATCATGATGAAGGAAAGAATAACCAGGGCCGCTAAAACAATTTGAAACAGAATTGTTGACATCTTTAGTTCTCCAAAAAACTGATTAAGTAAAAATACGGGGCAAGTCGCCAAACAGACATAAAAAAGTCTTCTAATAGCTACGTTACCAAAAATTGGAACGACTATTTCAGGTTGAGAAGTTGAATTTATTCGGGTTGACCCGGAATTTTCTAGCCGCTTTCGTTTACGAAGCTAGAAGCCGACCTGAAAGCTGACCTGAGAGGGTATTTGAAAATTGGAGTTGTAATCCGATAGCCTGTGTCCTTCAAAACTGCTATATTTTCGCGATAGGTTTAGCTCGTCTGCGTTGCCGATAAGTGTTTCAAGGGCGCTCTGAAACAGAAACCGTAGCCTACCTGGGAGATTATCTGCCTGGGAGATCAATTGTTGACTTTGTAGAGATAGGCAAGGGCGGGGAGTACATCACTGGTGCCTTGAAGTCGCTTTAATCGCCACACCAATGTTTCATCTTCTAGAGTGATCTCTGCTTCTCCCAATTCCAAAGCCCGCTGATCAAAGATCTCCAGATCCGCAACCTTCTGGTCAACATCTCCCAGAATGCTCAGGACTCCAGAGCGGCTGCCACTGTTATAGTTTGATGAGGTTACTACCCCTGAAATCCTACCTTGATTGATCTCGGTAATTTCCAAATCAATCCGATGGGTTGCCTGAATGTCCCCCTCACTTGACCATTGACCCACCGAACTTTCATTAAAGCCTGGTTCAGGTGGGCTGGGTTCAGGAGTAACCGGTTCCACTGGAGTTGGCCCTGGGGTTGGGGGCGAAGTGATTGGAGTCGAAGGAGAGGAGGGATCCGGCGCGGGATTCTCCGATGGAGAATTGGCCAGCGGAGCATCAGCCGATGAAGCATTGTCTAATGGAGAATTGGCCGGTGGAGTTGGGGGAGCTGTGGATTCGGATGAAGCCGGTGAGGATGAGAAAATCTTATCCCAGTTTTGCACTGCCGCCACCCCTAGGGCACTGAACAAACCAATCAGAGCAATAATAACTTCTGTTCGCACACCTTTTCCCTGTTCACCGTCTGCCATGGGTCAACCTCGAAGATAATAGTCACTGCTGCTATGTTCAAGCATACCCGTTTTACCAGTCATTCGATGTCTCCCCGATGTATCCTGGTAGGAGCACGGTTATTTCCGAATCTATGAGACTAGAGGACGCTGTTGAATTTGCTGAGAACCCGGAACCTCGCTGTCCCTGTGTATTGTTATTGGACACTTCTGCGTCGATGCAAGGGGTGGCAATTGATGCCCTGAATGCAGGTTTAAATACATTTCAACAGGACTTGAGCCGCGATGAATTGGCCCGAAAACGAGTTGAAGTGGCCATTATCTCCTTTGACAACCAGGTGAAAATTCTTCAGGATTTTGTGACGGCGGATCAGTTTGAACCTCCGCTTCTAGTGGCCCAAGGCCAGACCTACATGGGCACGGCGATCAATCAAGCCCTCGATCTGGTGGCAGCCCGCAAAGCTGAATACCGCAACAATGGCATCGTTTACTATCGCCCCTGGGTATTTATGATCACCGATGGCGAACCCCAGGGTGAAGCAGAACGGATAGCCGAATCTGCCGCCCAGCGGATTCGTCACGAGGAAGCCAACAAGCAAGTGGCTTTCTTTGCCGTTGGGGTAGAGGGAGCAAACATGGAGCGCCTCAGCATGATTGTAGAGCGCACCCCTTTGAAGTTGAAGGGCTTGGATTTTCGGGAAATGTTCATCTGGCTCTCCGCTAGTATGCAAACTATCTCCCATTCCAAAGTAGACGAGCAAGTTGCCCTGCCACCTCCGGGTTGGGGAGCCGTTTGAGGGATGCAGAACTAAGATGATTACCCTCAGAATACTGAGAAAGAAAATAGATCCCAAAAAATAAATCCCAAAAAGATAGATCAAAAGAATTAGGTAAGAAAAGCTTGTGACCCCAGTAAATTGGCAGGTTGTAGCCGCATCAGTGATCGGAAAAAGCCACGAAAAACACAATCTTCCCTGTCAGGATGCCCATAGTTATCAGGTTTTTACTCATCCCTGTCATGGACAATGTTTGGTGGTTGCCGTGGCGGATGGGGCAGGTTCCGCGCGATTGTCTGACCTCGGGGCTCAACTGGCGGTAAAGGTGGCGGTTGAAACAATGGTTCAATCTTGGCCCGAAATTTCCCTGGCTGCATCGGATGAAATCTGGCAAACAGGATTAATTGAGGCCATCAAAGCGGCCCAACAAGCTATTGCCACCGCAGCGGCAGCTCAACAGGTAGAACCAAGAGCCCTGGCTACTACTCTGATTCTCGCCGTGGCAACTTCGATGGGAATTAGAGCCGCTCAAGTCGGGGATGGGGCGGTGATTATCGCCAATCAACAGGGAGAGATTACCGCATTGACGACTCCGGACTGGGGAGAGCATCTGAATGAAACCACGTTCCTCACCTGCCCCGATGCCCTGGAAACTCTGCAGATCAGATCCTGGTTGCAGCCCCCCGCTAACCTGGCAATTTTTTCCGATGGATTGCAATTGCTGGCGTTAAAGCTACCAGAATCAATTCCCCACCCACCGTTTTTTGCTCCCCTGTTTGAGTTTGTCCGTCAGGTACAGGTTGAAGAGGCCACAGAACAACTCGTCAGTTTCCTAAAGTCCCCCCGGGTTACTGAACGAACTGATGATGATTTGACCCTGATTCTGGCAACATTAAAACTCTAACATCCAGCCTGAGGAATTAGCTGAGCCGTTCTAGAGCGACTTCCAGCGATCGCACCGCCTGATCCACCTCATGGCTGGTAACGATCAATGGGGGGACAAACCGTACCACTTTTGGCCCCGCCGGAACCAGGAGTAACCCTTCTGCCATGGCGACTTTGACAATTTCTGGGGCACTCAGGTCAATTTCTGGCCTGAGCACCAATCCATTAATCAGGCCCCAGCCCCGGACTTCGGCAATTAAGCCTGGATATTTTTCAGCAACGGTTCTGAGTTGCTGGCGCAACTGTTCTCCCCGCTGTTGGACGTTCTCTAACAAATCTTCCCCCTCAATCGTCTGACAAACCGCCAGAGCCACGGCGCAGGCAAAGGGATTTCCTCCAAAGGTGCTGGCATGATTTCCGGGTTCAAAGGCATCACAGGAAGCCTTACACAGCAGGGCCCCAATCGGAATACCTCCCCCCAGGCCCTTAGCTGAGGTAAAAATGTCCGGCTCAATCCCCAGGTTTTCATAGCCCCAGAGCTTACCGCTACGACCCATGCCTACCTGAACTTCGTCCAGAATCAGCAAAATTTGCCGCTGGTCACAGATCTGCCGAATCCGTTGAAAATAGTCTACTGCCCCAGGTCGAACCCCACCCTCTCCCTGAAGGGCTTCTAACATGATGGCAGCCACTTGAGGTTGATCCTGATCCAGCTCCTCTAGAGCCGCTTCTAGAGCCGCAATGTCATTGTAGGGAACATAGGCAAAACCTGGAACTAGAGGACTAAAACCCTGTTGATACTTGGGTTGTCCCGTAGCTGTTACTGTGGCCAGGGTGCGACCATGAAAACTAGCCTGGGCCGTCAGAATCACAGGATGCTCAATGCCGCGCCGATCATGGGCGTACTTGCGAGCCAGTTTGATCGCTCCTTCGTTGGCTTCTGCCCCGGAGTTACAGAAAAATGCCTTGTCCCCGCAGGAATTTTCGACCAGCCATTTGGCTAATGCTCCCTGTTGCGGGGTGTAGTAGAGATTGGAAACGTGATGCAAAGCTTTGATCTGACGGGTGACCGCTTCAATCAAGGCTGGATGAGCATGTCCCAGGGTACAGGTGGCGATCCCGGCCACAAAGTCCAGATAGTCTCGACCGTTCGTATCCCAAACCCGACAGCCTTCTCCCCTTTCCAGGGCGAGGGGAAATCGGGCATAGGTATGCATGACATAGGTATCAAAGTCATCTGGGCTGAAGCTAGACAACTCAGCCGGAGTCACGGGAGACTTCATTAAGGTTTCTGGACTCATGGACACTTCCTTTTAATGGGGAATCGAATAAATCAGTAGCTTGACGCAATGAATGAATTAATTAGAAGATTGACATGGGGACGAAGCCCCAGACCCCCTTCCATTTAACAATTAATTACAACCAACTACTTGCAAGGATCTAAGCAAGATCAGAGCTGAACTTGATTTTAAAGGAAAAACTTAAATTCAGGGGATTGAAATATTGATACCTTTTAGTTTGCGTCAGGAATTGTTGATAATCTAGATACAATTCTCACCGTTCCCAACCCATACATTTCCTCGGGTTGATTTCTGGGCAGGTCAGTCCTTAACAGAAAACCATCCTCAAGGAGTGATTTGAAATCCTTGAAGCCCTTCAGGTTCTCCATATTCAACCCTAACATCCTCGGGTCGAGCAGTGGCAGATCCTTGATCACACCATTGAACCATCGCTTCTACCTGGGGGCGATCGCCTTCAAATACTGCTTCTACCCGGCCATCGGGCAAATTCCTCACCCAACCCTGAAGGCCCCTTGCTGTAGCAGCTTCCAGAGTTGCAATTCGATAGCCGACTCCCTGAACCTGTCCAGAGATGAAAACGTGAGCATGAATCATACCTGTGTTGAAATCCTCAGCGCCCAGTTCTACAAGTCAGGATTCGTGACATCCTCCCGATGCTGACCCTGGGGTACAGCACGGGCTGCCCAACTTCACAGTTGGGGATTTCTGCCCCACGCCACTGATCTAGGTTATAGACCCCCGACAGGCCGACTTGGCAGGCTGTTGTCTTTCCCCAGAGTCCCTGGGTATATAGATATGGTTTATCACAAGTTGTAGCTACTAGTAAATCCTTATCTCATCCCTATCGAGGGTAATTGACAAGTGCAGGGAGTTCCTGTATCCCAACGCTGATGCTTCGCATACAGTGCGGGACTTATAGCTCCCAGAACCCCTCATTAGTTAAATCAGACTTAGCCTAGAGATTTGAGGCCCATTGAGTGAAAACTGCCGATCCAGAATTATTAGCTGAAGACATCACAGCTCACTGACAGTTGCTCAAAGAGCAGATGAAGTCGCTCAAAAACCGATAGCAAGAACACATCTAAAGCCGATAAATTGCCTGGAAGTGGAGCTAGAATAGAGATTAGATGTCAGTGCATATCCCCTCCCTTTCTAAGCCCAAGACCTGATGACTCAACTCCCAACCAGTCTGGATGAAGCAGTAGAGCAAGCGAAGCAAGCCACGGTTGCTGCTTTGGAGGCTGGCTATAGCCTACTGCAGGTCGAGTTGATATTTCCTGAGATTGATCTAAAAGCCCAGTCCATCGCGGCCGAATTCATTCCAGCCCTCGAAAAACCAGACATCCAGTTGAAGGTGTTTTTTCCTGATACTGGAGCTGCTGCTTTAGCCCGGCGGGATTGGGGAGAAACGGACTTTCGGGTGACAGATCTGGGAACCAATCTTTCTGCTATTGAGACGCGGTTGGCAGAAGATGATGGGCAGTTTTTAGTGATCGCCCCCTCTCCTGTAGAGGTGGCCCAAGTGGAAAAATTGTCTCAGCTTGCCGCGGATCGCCCGGTGATCCTACTCAATCCCCGGCTTGAGGATATTGCTATTGTCGGCATCGGCTATGCGGCTCGTCAACTACGGGAGCGGTTTATCCAGACCATTGAATCCTGTTACTATCTCAAACCCCTAGAATCAGGGGCTCTATTTCGATGCTATCCTTCACCCTGGGAAGTCTGGCAAGAAGTTGAGGGTCAGTATCACTGTCTTGCCCAGGAAGACACCAAGCCCAATGCTGACCGTCTAGATGAAATCTTGACAGGGGTTGGATTAGACCCAAAAACTGCATCAGGGGCGATCGCGCCTCAGCGGCGCGGACTCCTGCAAGGATTACAAAACTTTCTCAATGCTCTGAGTCGATGAATTCAAAGAGTTCAAATTCGGTATTACCTGAACCCTCCCCAGAATTGGCGAATGCTACAGCCCCCCGACAGATTGTAGTAGGGGATGTCCATGGTCACTACGACGGATTAATGCAGTTGTTGGACTACCTAGATCTTGGGGAAACGGATGAGGTTTATTTCCTGGGAGACCTGGTAGATCGTGGCCCCAAAAGTGCTCAAGTCGTTGAGTTCGTCAAAAATAGTTCCTATCGCTGCATTCTCGGCAACCATGAACACATGATGTTGAGTGCCCTGCCAGACCAGGGAGAAAACCCTCAAGCCTGGCAGGCTTGGCTCTACAGCGGTGGCTACGCCACTATCAGCAGCTATCAAGACGCAGGGATTATTCCCCGGGAGCATTTGCAATGGATGAAAACCCTGCCGTTGTACATTGATTTAGGAGGTGCCTGGTTGGTTCACGCGGGCATTCACCCAACGATTCCCTTGACCAAACAAGCCGCTACAGAGTTTTGTTGGGTACGCAAAGAGTTCCATCAAATTGCCAAGCCCTACTTTGAGAACAAGCTGGTAATCGTCGGTCACACCATCACATTTACCTTTGAGGGGGTGGAATCGGGGGCTTTAGTCCAGGGTCAGGGATGGTTAGGGATTGATACCGGAGTCTACCATGCCAGAAGTGGGTGGCTGACCGGGCTTGACTTAACCCATCAGAAGGTTTATCAAGTTAATGTCCTCCACCCTGCCAAGCGCCAACTCCCCTTAGAGGAAGCCATCACCAATTTCAAGCGGCCTTCTCTATTGACTCGTTTGCGCCCTGGTAAACTATAAGGCTCCCTATGACAATTGAGACTCTACCAGGAACAGCTTTTAAATACTTTCTCCTGGCCTTTACTCCCGACGGCACCGAACGGCTAGATGATCCGGATGGGATCATGAGCCATCTGATTGTCGAACAGTTGCAGCAGGAACCGATCACTGATGTGTTTATTTTCAGTCACGGTTGGCTGAGTGATGTTCCGGCAGCCCGATATCAATATCGACGCTGGATTCAGTCCATGGCCAATCAAGCCGCCGACTTAGAGCGGATGCGTCAGATTGACCCCGGGTTCTTGCCCTGCTTGATTGGGATTCACTGGCCCAGTCAGCCCTGGGGAGATGATGAATTGGCCCGTTCGGCGATCGCCTTGAAATATTCAGGGGTGGAGATGACTTTAAAGGTCGATCCCCTAGTGGATCAATATGCCGGGCGGATTGCCGATACCCTTGCGGCTCGACAGGCACTACAGATTGTTTTCAATGCGGCGATTGACCAGATTTCTCCGGAAGAGCTGCCCCCAGAGGTTGGGGATGCCTATCGGATACTGGATCAAGAATCCTCGCTGAAAAGTGAAGGTTTAGGGGCAGCCCCCAGCGCAGATCGAGAGCCCTTTGACCCTGAAAGCACCTTTCTGGTGGCTCGGGAGGAGGCCCTGAGCTTTTCCGGTTTTAGTTGGGGGGGAGTCTTGGCTCCCTTGAGAACCCTGTCTTTTGGAAGATGAAAGATCGGGGCCGACAAATTGGGGAGACTGGGGGATTTCAACTGCTCAATCAGCTCCAACGGACAGCCCGTCCAACGGTGCGGTTTCATCTGGTGGGCCATAGTTTTGGCTGTATTGTGTTGTCAGGAATGTTAAATGGGTCAGGGGGTCAGGGACAGTTGATTCGGCCTGTAGATTCTCTGGCCTTACTACAGGGGGCCTTATCCCACTGGTCTTATTGTCCAAATATTCCGATTGCTCCAGGGACACCGGGCTATTTTTCCAGGATTTTTTCCCAAGGTAAAGTTCTAGGGACGACGATTACTACCCAATCTAGCTTCGATACTGCTGTGGGCAAATGGTACCCGTTGGCGGCGGGAGCGGCTAGTCTATTAGTCAAATCAATCAATTTCTATGGCGAGGCCAATCCTTTGCCGGAATATGGGGCTGTGGGTGCGTTTGGAGCCCAGGGTGGGGGGGATGATTTCAAGGCCCTCGATGCAAGAATGGCCTCTGCCGATGGGATTTATGACTTTACCCCCGGCACCGTTTATAACCTGAACGGCACCGAGTATATCCGCAATGGTAATCTTACCGAAGGGGCCCATAACGATATTGTTCGCCCAGAGGTTGCCCATGCCATCTGGCAGGCAGCCTCCTCAAGAGGTATGGCCGGGTAATCCCCTTCGTGGAATGATTTTAATGACCTTGACTTGATAGTCCTGACTTGATAGTCCTATACCCCTGGGGGAATTTCGGGTAAAATTTTCCAGGGAATGGGTAGATTGTCCTAGAATAACGGTATGAAGGAAATGCTTTATCTTGAAATTCCTACTCCTGAGATTGCGGATGTTCGTACCTGGCTACATCGGCATTTTGTCCCCGAATTTGGAGAAAAGTCTCTGACTCCAGACGGTTTCCGGTTGACATTTCCCATCATTTCCACGGGAAAAGCTGGTGAACTTTCAATCTTTACCTGGTGGCTCCAGCGCACGACTTATTTAAAAGTTTTTCAAGTTGGTGAAGTTCCCAAGTCGGCCCGAAAAGCCATTCTGGCCCAGCTTCAGCAGCAACTCCGGCAGCAGTTTCCCCATCATTACCCGGAACCCCCAGGAATTGATCTCGCCCAACAGTCAATCTTTGCAGCCTTGGCCGATCAATATCCATTGACGGTGAAATATTTTCAAAAGATCCCCAATGGGGAATATGACCTCAAGCGAGTTTACTGGTGGGAAAAGCGCTGGCGAGAGGGAGTTCGCCAGCCGCAACAACCCCATCAGGTTGTGTTGACGGATTTGACTCCGACCTCGGAACGGCCTGGCTACGATCTGATCTACATTGGCGGAGCATTAGGGGTGATTCATGCGGCGGTGATGGCTCGCCTGGGCTATCGAGTGTTGTTGTTAGAGCGGTTGCCCTTTGGTCGGATGAACCGGGAGTGGAATATTTCCCGCAGTGAACTACAGAGCTTGATTGACCTGAGATTATTCAGTCGGGCGGAGATTGATAGTTTTGTAGCCCGGGAGTACAAAGACGGCTTCCACAAATTCTTCGATGCCAATAATCCCTCCGTGGCCCAAGCCCCTGTACTCCATACCCCAACCGTATTGAATGTCGCCCTGGATACGGGAAAGTTGTTGCAACTCTGTGGTGAAAAGTTGAGACAGGCGGGGGGAAAAATCTGGGATGAGACTGAGTTTACCCAGGTGAGGATCAATCCCCAGATAGTGAGTGTTGAGGCGACCCATTTACCAACCCAGAACCAACGGGTCGCTACGGGTCGGCTGCTGGTGGATGCTATGGGTACAGCTTCACCCATTGCCTGGCAACTCAATGGCGATCGCACATTCAATAGTGTCTGCCCTACGGTAGGGGCTGTGATCGAACGGGGGTTTGAGCCAGAAGTCTGGGATGCAGACTATGGGGATGTATTAAATAGCCATGGGGATATTTCCCGGGGACGGCAGTTGATCTGGGAGTTATTTCCCGGGGCTGATCAGGAGTTGACGGTTTATCTGTTTCACTATCATCAGGTTAACCCGGAAAATCCCGGTTCCCTGCTGGAAATGTATGAAGACTTCTTCACGATTCTGCCGGAATATCGGCGTTGCGATCTGGACAAATTGGTCTGGCGCAAAGCGACGTTTGGTTATATTCCAGGGCATTTTAGTATGCATGGGGGCGATCGCCGGGTTGCCTGGGATCGATTGATTACTATTGGGGATGCGGCTTCCCTCCAGTCTCCCTTAGTGTTTACCGGGTTTGGGTCTCTGGTGCGGAACCTGTCCCGATTAACGGATTTGCTCGATACAGCTCTGAAGCATGATCTGCTCAAAGCCAGATCATTAAATCAAATTCGGGCTTACCAAAGTAATGTTGCCGTCACCTGGCTATTTTCCAAGGGGATGATGGTTCCCATTGGACGATATCTACCCCCGGCAAAAATCAATTCGATTTTGAATACATTCTTTGGGATTCTGGCGGAGGAATCCACAGAAATTGCCGATACTTTTATTAAAGATCGGGTCGGCTGGTGGACGTTTACCCGACTAGCCCTAAAAGCGGCTCGAATCAATCCCCAATTGTTAATCTGGATTTTGGATTTTGTCACTCCTGGGGAAGTGATTCGCTGGGTTTTGAGTTATTTGAATTTTACAGTGTTTGCCTTGATCAGTTGGCTGTTTGCCTGGTTACCTGGTTTTGCTCGATGGCTACAGCCCTGGCTGGAACCGAGATTCCCTGGAGTTTGGCTCTGGTTGCTGTCGAGAAGCTACGCTGTCACCGACGGCATGGGCAAACCCCAACCGTTTAATCATCGGCGACTCAGTCCGAAGGTTGTACCTGAAGGTTAAACTGCTTCATCTAGTTAAAACATCTGAAAAACCAATCTCCATCGATACTAAACCTCCTCTGCCGCCCTTTACCCTGGAAACGGCTAAAACCAAAGTTCAGGCGACAGAAGATGCCTTGAATACTCGAGATCCGGAGCGGGTTTCTCTGGCTTATACCGAGGATTCTGAGTGGCGCAATTGAGCTGAATTCCTCAGGGGACGGGCTGC
Organism: Oscillatoriales cyanobacterium RM2_1_1; assembly: GCA_012033335.1. Taxonomy (GTDB): domain Bacteria; phylum Cyanobacteriota; class Cyanobacteriia; order Cyanobacteriales; family Microcoleaceae; genus JBHJGO01. Next base: position 2,490 of record JAAURB010000026.1, on the reverse strand, counting down.
TATCCAAGAATTTCTCAAGCGCAAGTGGGCACAGGAACTAGATTATCGCTTGAAAAAAGAACTCTGGTGTTTTATGGAGAATCGGATTGCGGTGCGATTTGAATATGAGTGGCACGATGATTCAGGCTTCTGGTATCGCTCCTGTGGCAACGAAAACTGGGAATTTGCTGATAATGGTCTAATGACCTGCCGATTTGCCAGCATCAATGATATACCGATTCAGGAATCTGAACGAAAGTTTTGCTGTGAAAGGCTTTGATATTGATTTGTTATAGTTTGCTCTTTCTAAGTTTGCTCTTGCTGAATTTTACTGTCAGAAACGCTGCATCGCAAGTCACTTAGAATCAATCAATTGGATTTAATATTATTGAGTCTTAATTATCGGGTCTTAATCATTGGGTCTTAATTTCTGAGCTTGCCGGGGAGCTGATGGGCGTGGCTCCACTCATCTGATCAAAAATGTAACGGGACAATTGGGGAAAAATTTGCTTATTTTCAGCATAGGTGGGGTCAACACCGAAAACCGTCAGAATATAAGCAGTTTGGCCATCCCCTGTCTTGATGAATGCGACCTCCTGACGAGATCGACTGGTATAACCGATCTTTGAGCCAAAATAAACTGTTGTCGGTAGGGATTCGCTGAGAAAACCCTCTACGGAGTTGAGTTCATCGTTCTGCCATTTTTCGGGGTTCAGGTTGCGAGTCAGAAGATAAGCGATCTTTTTAGAGGCAAGGGGAGAAATGGCCTGCTGGGTATAAATTTCATAAATCAATCGGGCAGCCTGATCCGTTGTGATTTGATTGCCGCCAGATTGAGCTGATTCTTTCCAAAGCTGGAAATCTCGCCCTGTAGGAGTGGCTCCCAGATCCACCGTAGGATAGTTCTTAGTGCTGAGGCGAATACCATCGTATCCAGCCACTTGAAAAAATTTATTGATCTGACTGCGTTTACTCACCCAGGTTTCCAGGGCTTTTCCCTCTAGGGGATCTCCTGATTTTGTTCCCGTGACTGCATCCACAATGCGGCTAGCTGAATCATTGTCTGAGAAGCGCATCATGTTGGAGAGGTCTACATAGAACGCCGATTCATCATTAATTTCTCCAGTTTCAACGGCAGCCATAAAATCAATCAACCAGAACAATTTGGCAACGCTAGCCGGATACCTCAGAAGCGTATTGTTATAGCCAGCGTAGGCGTGGACTGTGGGCTGACCCAGGTCAACCAGGGTAATCGAGAGTTGACCCGTGGGCAAACCCTGTTTGTTAACTAGCTCAACCGCCCCATCTACCACTGTTTGCAGGGTTTCACTGTAAACCCAATTAGGCGCCTGACGAACGTTGTAACCAAACCCTGACACTGCTGCTACTGAACCTGAATTGACCACTGGAGTGGGTGTGGGGGGATCTGGAAACAATACCTTCCCTAATCTCAGGAGAATCCAGCCTGCGGTCACGGTGGCAACCCCAACCAGTAAAATCCGTTTGTACTTTAGCTTTGTGTACTTTAACTTCGTGTATTTTGGCTTTGGGAGATGCTGATGGGATCTGGGAGAATCCACCACTCGGTGAGCCCCAGGCAGCCGGACAAAACCGGGGGAGTTAGGTCTGAGATCTTGATAATCTAGACGGGAATTTAGAGCTGCCGACTTTTGGGATCGCCTTGTTTGCGATGCCAGGCTTTGAGACAGCACATGATTAACTAAATGCCGTACCTTACGTAAACGCAGATTCAAGCCAGAGATCATTGAAGAGATTTGAATTAGAGCCATAGGGTTTCAAAATTCTACTGCATTTTGAGAATGACTGATTAAGATGAGTGATTAAGAATAACTGACACAACACTGATCAGGATTGATGAGCGTCCCAGTCGGCGCGGAGTAACCTGTAAATACAGCAGTTGTCGTCACCAAAACGGCGCTGTTCGACGAACTGGAAGCCCAGTCGTTCGTAAAAGCGGTGGGCACGAGTATTGTTAACAAGCGGATCGATAAGTACACCAGTTACCTTCGGATCGGCAAAGCAACTCGCTAGGGCTAGTTGCATCATCTGGGTTCCATAGCCTTTACCTAAATCGGTCTTTTCTCCAATCCAGATGTCAATGGCACGAAGGTGATTTGGAACATCACCCCAATAGTGGCTCTCCTCTCTCGCCGGGTCGATGATTTGAATGAAACCAACGGGACGACCCTCGATCTCAGCAATCAATTGTTCGCGCCAATTGGGAGTGCGACTGAGTTCTACTTCCCAGCCCCAGTCATCGTTGGGATCCGAAGCAATTACATGGGGTTGCTCATCCCAGTATCGCAATAGATCTAAGTCTGCGGGGGTAGCAGAGCGCAGGTCAACTACCACTTCTTGGAACCTGCTGGGCGCTCCATGCTGCTTTTTGATCGGTGGCTTTGATAAATTCATTTTTTTCATTCATATAATGTAGATGGTTGTAATTAATTATCAAACAGAAGGGGGGTCTGGGGGCTTTGCCCCCAGGAA
>JAAURB010000127.1 GCA_012033335.1 Oscillatoriales cyanobacterium RM2_1_1 | reverse complement strand
AAAAAGCAGACAAAGCCTTTGAATATCCGGTGAATTGGGGTCTGGATTTGCAGTCCGAACATGAACGGTATCTGGCTGAAGACCTATTCAAAAACCAGTGATTGTAACCGATTATCCTAAGGATATTAAAGCGTTCTATATGCGGGTGAATGATGACGGCAAAACCGTTCGAGCCATGGATGTGCTTGCCCCTAAAATTGGGGAAATCATTGGCGGTTCCCAACGGGAAGAACGGCTAGATTTCCTGGAGCGGCGGATGGACGAAATGGCCGTGAGTAAAGCAGAATTGTGGTGGTATTTAGAGCTGCGAAAGTATGGTACAGTTCCCCATGCTGGATTTGGCCTGGGATTTGAACGGGTTGTCCAGTTCATGACGGGAATGGGCAATATTCGAGATGTGATTCCATTCCCCAGAGCCCCCTTGACCATTGACTTTTAGTGAACTTTATTCTGATAGATGTTAGCTTGGGAACGTCTGGCAGATAACATGAAAGTCTTATGGGGCAGGCATGATGCCTGCCGAGAAAGAGAGAAGGATAACAAACCCTACTGTCTCTATTCGTGTTTCAAGACAATTCGATAGCGGGCTTTGCCTGATTCAAGATGTTCTATGGCTTGGTTCACTTCACTGAAGGCAAAGGTTTCTGTGATCGGGGCGATGCCGTGGCGGGCGGCAAAATCCAGCATGGTTGCTGTGGTTACTGGACTGCCCAAAGGACTTCCAGAAATGGATTTTTGCCCCAGAATAATTGGAAACGCCTGGGTCTGAATAGGATTTGGGACAACCCCCACAAAATGCAATCTGCCCATCGGGCGCAGGGAATTTATATAAACTCCCCAATCCAGATCGGCATTGGCCGTAGAAAGAATCAAATCAAAGGAATTGGCAATTTTCTCCAGGGCCTCCGGATCCCGAGAATTGACAAAATGACCGGCCCCCAACTCCCGGGCTTCATCTTCCTTATCCGGACTCGAAGAGAAGGCGGTAACATCACATCCCCAGGCTCGAAGAAATTGTAAGGCCATGTGCCCTAGTCCCCCAATACCAATCACCCCCACCCGATCCGTGGGCTTGACTTCACACTGAACAATGGGATTGAACACCGTGATCCCCCCACAAAACAACGGGCCTGCCTTAGCAGGATCAAGATTGTCGGGGAGAGGCAGCACCCACTCTTCATGGGCCCGCACCTTGTCGGCAAAGCCCCCATATCGACCCACAATAGTTTGCTCCGCCGTTTGACAAAGGTTCTGATTGCCGGAAATACACCACTCACAGTGCAAACAGGAGTGAGAAAACCAGCCCAGCCCAACCCGCTGACCCAGTTTAAGGTTTTGTACCCGGTCTCCTAGGGCGGCCACCGTGCCCACTACCTCATGGCCCGGCACCAGGGGATAATTGCTGATTCCCCAGTCATTTTTCAGCATACTCAGGTCGCTGTGGCAAATCCCGCAGTATTCAACGTTCAGCTCGACCTCCCGCTCCCCCAACACGCCCGGGTCATACTCGAAGGGTTCCAATTTCCCCCCGGCGGTCTGGACTGCATAGGCTTGAATCATCTAAAGTCTCCTGAAGCTTGGACAAAAAGTAGATATTCTACCTGTAGAATATTACAGAGATCCACGGTCTCAACCACATCCTTCTCCAGAAAGGCTTTGGGTTTTTCCAGAATTTGGATTGGCCCCAATTGATCCAACTTGCTGGCTCAACTCCAAGACAAAACCGATGATTGATCCCCAACGGATGGCTATTAGACCTCAGGAAATTATTGCCCATCGGGGATTTTCAGCGATCGCCCCGGAAAATACATTAGCTGCTTTTCAATTAGCCATTGACTACGGGGCAGACTCGATTGAATTTGATCTGCAACTTTCTGCTGATCAGGTTCCTGTGATCTTTCATGATCAGACCCTCGATAGGATCACGGGAAGCCCTGGCACCGTCCGGGACAAAACGGTTGCAGAGCTGAAACAACTCGATGGGGGAACTTGGTTTTCGCCTGATTTTCTAGGGGAGTCAATTCCCACTTTAGGGGAGGCATTACCGATTTTCAAACAGGTGAAGCAGTCAATTTATTTTGATGTCAAACCCCACGCTATCTGGCCCGATCAAGCTGTCAAAGAACTTCTACAAACCTTACAAACAGCAGATCTGATGCAGCGCTGTATTATGACGGCTTTTGATGAGAGGTTTCTCCATCAGGTTCGCCAACTCTGTCCTGACATTGCTATTGGTTATTTTCTGGTGGAATCGGCTGATTATTCAGTCCAGCTTGAAAAGGCAGCTACGGCAGGCAATGCAATTTTGAGCAGTTTATTCCCAGTGCTTTTGGAAAACCCTGAAATGGTGAAAATCTGCAGGAATCATCAAGTTGATCTGGTGGCCTGGACAGTAGATTCGCCAACTGACCTGGAAAAATTGCTGGCCATTCATGTCGGGCGAATTATTACTAACTCCCTCATCGCTTCATCATGCCAATTTTAAGGGTTGGTATAAGGTGACCCAAGGTTTTTAGGGCTGCTGGTGTGGTTTTCAATTTGTGATTTTCCGGCTTAGGGAAACTCCAACTGGACTATCTAGAATTGCCAGGGGGAATTAAGAAAGGCAAATTACCGAGGGTTGATTAATCTTCAGACTGGAAAAATTGGAGCGGAATTAACAATACCTAGCCAACAAGAGCAGACCCTAACCCCTCACCCGTTCTGACCAGACCCGGGTGGGCAGGCCCCAGATATAGATAAAGCCCTCTGCCGCTTTATGATCAAACACATCCTCGGCCCCATAGGTGGCCAGACCCATATCATAGAGAGACAGCTCAGATTTACGACCCGCTGGAGTCGCATTGCCCTTGAACAACTTCATCCGAACCGTTCCAGTGACTCGTTCCTGGGTCTTTTGCACGAAGGCATCGAGAGCTGTTTTCAAGGGGCTAAACCAGAGGCCATTGTAAACAAGCTGACTGTAGGTTTCTTCAATTCCCCGCTTGTAGCGAGTCACATCAGCGGTCAGCACCAGACTCTCTAAATCCCGGTGGGCCTGAATCAACACCACCATAGCGGGGCATTCATAAATTTCCCGGGACTTGATTCCCACCAAACGGTTCTCAACCATATCAATCCGACCCACGCCATGATTTCCAGCGATCGCATTGAGCCGGGTAATGAGTTCCACACCCCCTAACTTCTGGCCGTTTAAGCTGACGGGAACCCCCTGATCAAAGCCAATCTCTACATATTCCGGATCATTGGGGGTATCGGCCATGGCTCTCGTCATGGTATAGACTTCCTCCAGGGGCTCTGTCCAGGGATCTTCTAGATGGCCCGCCTCAATCGCTCGTCCCAAAAGATTCAAGTCAATGCTGTAGGGGGAGGATTTTTTGACCGCAAAGCTGATGCCATGGTGCTCCCCATAGGCGATCGCCTCTTCCCGACTCATGCCCCATCCCCGAGCTGGAGCGAGAATGGCGAGATTGGGGTTGAGGGCGGCAATGGAGACATCAAACCGGACTTGATCGTTGCCCTTGCCAGTGCAGCCATGGGCGATCGCATCTGCCCCGTATTTCTCCGCCGTCTCCACCAAAAGCTGGGCGATCAGAGGTCGAGCCAGGGCCGTAGACAGGGGATAGCGATTTTCGTACAGGGCATTGGCCTGAATGGCCGGAAAGGCGAAATCTGTAACGAACCGTTCCTGAACATTGGCCACCAGGGATTCTTTGGCCCCGGAATCAAGGGCTTTTTGCTGGACTGGTTCTAGTTCGGCTCCCTGACCCAGATCAACCGCCAGGGTAATTACTTCTTCAACACCGCATTCATTCTTCAAATAGGGAATACAAACGGAGGTATCTACACCGCCAGAATATGCCAGGACGGCCTTTTTTACATGACCCATGTGATTTCTTTGTCTCCTAGACTGATAGCAATTTTTCCCAGTGTCCAGTACGGTTTAACCTGTACCGTTCACCCACGTTTAGCGCTATAAAGACATTAGTTTAGTCGATTTTGTCCGGGCTTTTAGATGGAGGTGTCTTTGCCCCCTGACATTGCTGAACCGTAGCCATCGTTCGTGGAGATTATCACAACATCTGCCATGGGTTGTCTGGAAGAGCCATATCGACAGTTAATTGCCCAGGAATTTCTCAACTGTGTACTGGATACGATTGAGCGGGTTCAAGGACGACAGGCCATTGCCCAGGCTCATCGCAATCCTTTTCAAGAAATCCTGTTGCCGGAGGCGGCAATTTTCTGGTCACGGTTTGAACGGTCTTTTAGTACCAGTTTTGGGCAACGGTTGGTGGAGACGGTTTCTCGCTATGTGGCCTTGGCAACGGGGGCGGAATCGGCTGAAACCCAGAAACGAATTGGGTTTGAGCTTTCCCGAGCAGAACTGGAAAATATCTCTACCCATATTCGCCATCTGAGAACCCAAAAACTCGGCAGAAAACCCAATTGGCCAATGGATCTAGCCTCCGTTCAAGCTCAGGATCAGCGGACAATCCCGGTGCAATCGACTTTTGATCTGTGGTTCCGTCGCCATGGGATGGATCACTATGTCAGCATCAAAACGGTTAAACCCAATATTGATCAGGCGGCAGTGGCGAAGGAAGAAATGCTCAAAATCAAGTGCGCCTTCCCCAGCAGTCAGGTTTACTTTGGCCTGTATTATAACCCCTACGGTGAGAATCGAGTCGCCTACAACCATCACCCCAGCTTCACGGTTTTTGACATGCACCGGGATGGGGTGGTGCTAATTGGTCGGGACTATTGGGACACAATTGGTAAACCTGGAACCTATGAAGAAGTGCTAACCCTGGCCAAGGCCGTTCAACAACCTGCCCAGGAGGCCCTGAATCGTTACCTGGAAAGGTTAGGGGGCCATCCACTTGAACCTGTGGCGATTCAGGGAGAATTGTTTGATCAAGAAAGCGGGTCAGAGAATTTTTGAAGACTTTTTCCCAGGTCTTTGTAAAGTTTTTGTAAAGTTTTTGTAAAGTCTGGACTGTTATGGCCTTTTATTCAACGAGCTGTTCCCAGTAAAATGGCGACACGATAGATATAGTTAGATTAAAGTTAAATAAAGTCTAGGTCGCACCCTGCCTATTCGCCCTTGAGGAACATCTGATTTTGCATTCTAAACCCGCCATGAACAGCCTTTTCTTAGAACGTCTCCACGGCCCTGAGCGTCCCGTTATGGTCTTTGATGGGGCCATGGGAACCAATCTCCAGGTTCAAAACCTGACAGCAGCAGACTTTGGGGGAAAGGACTATGAGGGCTGCAATGAATACCTGGTGCAAACCAAACCGGAAGCCGTAGCCATCGTTCACCGCAGTTTTCTAGCAGCGGGGGCCGATGTGATTGAGACGGACACCTTCGGAGGGACATCATTTGTACTGGCAGAATATGACCTAGCCGATCAAGCTTACGCCCTGAATAAGGCCGCCGCAGAGCTGGCAAAGGGGGTTACGGCAGAATTTTCCACCTCAGAAAAACCCCGATTTGTGGCGGGTTCCATGGGGCCCGGAACCAAGCTACCGACCCTGGGCCATATTGATTATGAAACCCTGGAAGCGGCTTTCACTGAGCAATCGGAGGGCTTGTTTGATGGTGGGGTTGACCTGTTTATTGTGGAAACCTGCCAGGATGTGCTGCAGATCAAGGCGGCCCTGAATGGCATCGAGAATACCCTGCGGAACAAGGGCGATCGCCGCCCCATCATGGTTTCGGTGACCATGGAATCCTTTGGAACCATGCTGGTGGGGTCGGAGATTAATGCCGCCTTGACTATTTTAGCCCCCTATCCGATTGATATTCTGGGGCTGAACTGCGCCACTGGCCCGGATTTGATGAAGGAACACATTCGTTATTTGTCGGAGCATTCGCCCTTTGTCGTTTCCTGCGTACCCAATGCTGGACTGCCTGAGAATATTGGTGGACAGGCCCACTACAAGCTCACCCCAACGGAGCTAAAAATGGCGCTAATGCACTTTGTGGAAGACCTAGGGGTGCAGGTGATTGGGGGCTGTTGTGGGACTCGCCCAGATCACATCAAAGCCCTAGCAGAAATTTCCCAAACCCTGAAACCCAAACAACGACAACCCCAGTGGATTCCCGCTGCGGCTTCGATTTATACCTCCCAAACTTATGAACAGGAGAATTCCTTTTTGATTGTGGGGGAAAGATTGAACGCCAGCGGCTCGAAAAAATGCCGGGATTTACTCAACCAAGAGGATTGGGATGGGTTAGTCGCCTTGGCCAAATCCCAGGTAAAAGAAGGGGCTCAAATCCTCGATGTCAATGTGGATTACGTTGGTCGAGATGGGGTCAAAGACATGCATGAACTGGTATCCCGACTGGTGACCAACGTCAACCTGCCCCTGATGTTGGACTCGACTGAATGGGAAAAAATGGAGGCAGGTTTGAAAGTGGCTGGGGGTAAATGTCTGCTGAATTCTACCAACTACGAAGATGGAGAGCCCCGGTTTTACAAAGTTCTGGACATTGCTAGGAAGTACGGGGCTGGCATCGTCGTCGGGACAATCGACGAGGCGGGTATGGCCCGAACCGCCCAGAAAAAATTTGAAATTGCCCAACGGGCATACAACGCCGCCATTGAATTTGGCATTCCCCCGGAGGAAATCTTTTTTGATACCCTGGCTCTACCTATTTCTACCGGCATTGAAGAGGATCGGGAAAATGGCAAAGCCACGATTGCATCAATCCGGCGGATTCGGGACGAGTTGCCTGGATGTCATGTAGTTCTGGGGGTTTCTAATATTTCTTTTGGTTTGAATCCAGCCGCCCGTCAGGTGTTGAACTCAGTATTTCTCCATGAAGCCATGGCAGCGGGGATGGACTCTGCCATTGTCAGTGCCAGTAAGATTCTACCCCTAGCCAAAATCGAGCCCGAACACCAGGAAATCTGTCGCAAATTGATCTACGATCAGCGGGAATTTGATGGGGAAATTTGCACCTATGATCCCCTGGCAAAATTAACCACGTTATTTGAAGGAAAAACGACCAAAAAAGATAAAGCATTCACCGACAATCTACCTATTGAAGAACGCTTAAAACAGCACATTATTGATGGGGAACGGATTGGCTTAGAAGAGGCTTTAACCAAAGCTTTAGAACAGTATCCGCCCCTGGATATTATCAATATCTTCCTGCTGGACGGGATGAAAGTGGTGGGAGAATTGTTTGGTTCAGGACAGATGCAATTACCCTTTGTGTTGCAATCCGCCCAGACGATGAAAGCGGCGGTGGCCCATCTCGAACCTTACATGGAAAAAGATGAAGCCGACGGCAGGGGCAAGGGAACGTTCTTGATTGCCACGGTGAAAGGAGATGTCCATGATATTGGCAAAAACCTGGTCGATATTATTCTGTCTAATAATGGTTATAAGGTGATTAATCTTGGAATTAAGCAACCGGTTGAGAATATTATTTCTGCCTATCGAGAGCATCAAGTTGACTGCATTGCCATGAGTGGCTTATTGGTGAAATCCACAGCCTTTATGAAAGAGAATCTAGCAACTTTCAATCAGGAAGGAATTACAGTTCCAGTGATTTTAGGGGGGGCCGCTTTAACTCCAAAATTCGTTCATCAGGATTGTCAGAATACCTATAAGGGTCAGGTGATTTACGGAAAAGATGCCTTCTCTGACCTGCATTTCATGGACAAGCTGATGCCCGCCAAATCAGCCCAAAAATGGGATGATTTAAAAGGATTTCTGGCGGAATTGGCTGAGACCAATGGTTCATCCAATCATGGCGCTGCCGATCATAGTTACTCTGATATACTGACAGAATTTCCTACCGAAGAAACTACGATTGGGGCAACGGAATTTACCGCTGCGGCAATGATTGATACGCACCGTTCAGAAGCGGTGGAAATTGAGATTGAGCGCCCAACTCCGCCATTCTGGGGAACGCAAATTCTCCAACCCCAGGATATTCCTTTAGAAGAAGTGTTCTGGTACTTAGATCTCCAGGCTTTATTCGTGGGACAGTGGCAATTTCGCAAGCCTAAAGATCAGTCTCGAGAAGAATATGACGGCTTTTTGCAAGAAACAGTACATCCGATTCTAGAGCAATGGAAACAGCGAATCCTAGCCGAAAACTTACTCCAACCCCAGGCTATTTACGGTTACTTTCCTTGCCAGGCAGCCGGGAACCATTTATTAGTTTATGATTCCGAAGCGATTCAATCGGGAACCTCGCCCCTTGAACCCATCACTTCCTTTGAGTTTCCCCGGCAGAGTTCCGGGCGACGCTTGTGTATTGCGGACTTTTTTGCCCCAAAATCAACGGAACAAATCGATGTGTTTCCAATGCACGCTGTCACCGTTGGTGAAATTGCCACGGAATATGCCCAGAAACTATTCAAAGCCGATGACTATACCAATTATTTGTACTTTCATGGCATGGCTGTACAAACGGCAGAAGCCATGGCAGAATGGCTCCACGCCAGGATTCGTCGAGAGTTAGGTTTTGCGGAGGAGGATGGGGACAATATTCGAGATATTTTGAAGCAGCGTTATCGGGGTTCTCGCTATAGTTTTGGTTATCCTGCCTGCCCAAATATGCAGGATCAATACAAGCAAATGGATCTTTTGAAAGTGGATCGAATTGGTATGTACATGGATGACAGTGAACAGCTCTATCCCGAACAATCCACTTCAGCAATTATCACCTATCATCCAGTGGCCAAATATTTTAGTGCTTAACTTTAACTTAACTCCAGGGCTTGAAAGCTCAAAGTAGCCAATCCCTGGGATTCAAGCAAGAGCTAAGGGGATATTTAAAAAATTAGATTGGTAACTGGATAGCTGGAACAGTACAGTTTAAAATCTCTATAATTCTGAGCTAATTTTGAGGGGGTTTGCGCTCTAAAGACTTGGTAGCAAACCCGCAGTGAGCCACTGAATTAATTGCTTGATAAGCAGGCAGAGCGGCTTCACATTCTGCCTTGGTATTAAACCATTCAGTGTAGACTTTGTAAGATTTGTAGCGTTCCAGGTTGACATAGTTGGGCTGCCAGAAAAAACCAGCATTGGGATAGCCCTTTGCAATCAGTTCTTGTTGTTTTTGTTCCGCTTTTCCTGGATCATTAAAGGCAGAATCGGCAATAAAGTAAAACGATAGGGGCAAGTTTGTGATTCCCACTTCTACCGGGGTCAGGTTTTCCTCCTCCTCAGGGGATTCAGGCCCAAAAGCCAACCCCAGTCCCAGAATTGTCCCCGCTAGAATCCCAGCCAGGGAAGCCTTTTGCCAGGTTTTCAACTGGGATAATCGTCGGGAAAGCTGGCGGAAATAGCGAACGGCTTGTTTCTGGGGAGGGCGGGATTTGGGAATGATGATGGTGGACGGGGGTAAGGACGGTTCGGTGGGAGGAATGGCACTACTAGAAGCCTCTAGGGTAGCCAACATTTCCGGGGCGCTAGAAAAGCGATCGCGGGGATGAAATTGCACAGTCTGATCGAGGACTTGAGCAAACTGGGGACTGACTCGAACCCCCTGTTCCCGCCACAATACCTCGGCAGTTTTAGGATTGAGTTTTAGTTCTGGAATGGCCTTCCCCGTGAGTAGGTAAATTGCAGTGAGCCCCAGACTGTACAAATCGCTGGAATAGACCGGATGCCCAGCAGCCTGCTCTGCAGCCATAAATCCCGGAGTGCCGATCAGAATGGATTGAGTCACCTGCCCCCGAGAATCCATCGTTGTTCCCATGGTTTCCTTGACGGCACCGAAATCAATCAACACCGGGTCTCCGTCCGACTGACGCAAAATAACATTATCTGGTTTGATATCTCGATGAATCAAACCCTGCTGATGCACTGTTTCCAGAATGGGCAGGGTTTTAAGCAAAATCCCCTTGACTTCGGCTTCCCTGAGCAAACCCCGATGTTGCACTCGCTCTAATAACGTTTCTCCCTCGATCCATTCCTGCACCAGATAGAACTGGCCCTCATCTTCAAAGTAGGCGTAGAGTCGAGGAATCTGGGGACAGATCTCCCCTAAGCGCTCCAGAATGGTTGCTTCCCGCTGAAATCGGGCTTGAATAATCGGATAAATTTCTGAGTGATCCGCCGCTGGTTTGAGTTGCTTGATCACACAACGGCGCTGGGAGGGCATTTGGGTATCTTCTGCCAAAAAAGTCTCGCCAAACCCACCCGAACTAATGGCTGTCAGGATACGATAGCGATTCTTTAACAGCCTGTCGGGGCTTTGAGGGGTAGAGCCAGACGATTTCATAACAGATGATGGTAGAGCCTGAGTCTATTATCTCACTCCCGCTCTATTCTTCTAGGGGGGACTCGGCGGGGTTCTGAGGAAAACGTCTGGCGGGGCTGACGGCGTGGAGCTTGAGGATACTCCGGGTCTGAGGGACGACGGGAATCCCGGCGAATATCCTGACGAGATCGCATCCAACGGCTCAGTTCAATAAAGACATCCCGCCGCAGATAGGGATAGTCTCCTACCCAGAGATTTTGACTGGGAATATATAAATCGGAAACCTGATTAATTTCGCTCAGGTCGTCTAGGTAAGACATCACCACCAGTTGAGCCGCCTGCCCCGGTTTGACCCGCTTGAGGGTGCGGTTGAGGGGGGCTTGAACCCTGGCCCGAAAACCGGTGTCATCTCCCACTTCTACATTGAGCCGCCGTTCCAGATTTTCGGTAATAATCAGTTCGCCCCGTTTATTCACGGATTCCTGTTCGCTGGTGACTGCTTCCGTCAGATAAACGTCCAGAATTTTGCCCTGCCAGAACCCGGCATAGGGATGCTGGCGGTAGCGGCGATTGTGTAAACCGGCTTCTACCACAGGCCCCCACAACCAATATAATAGGGCCCCAATCCCCACCAAAAATAAAACGAACTTCAGCCCATCATCAGGAATCAGGGCATCAATAAACAGAATGGCTGCTCCACTCACCACGGAGATCAGAACTCGTCTCAACAGATCAGAGAACTTTCCCCAAATATATTTATACTGCTCACTGGTTGCAGAAGCAGGGATTAATTCTTCGAATTTTTCGCGGGTCAAGGGAACTAGCATGGGTTTAGCAATCAGGTTTGAATACTGGGGTTTTCATCTACCGGATTATTCATATCAAGTAGCTTGATGCAATTAATTAGAAGATTGATCTGGGGGTGAAGGGGGCAGTGCTCCCTTCCTGGGGA